>CACZQX010000119.1 GCA_902783445.1 uncultured Lachnospiraceae bacterium | reverse complement strand
CACAACAACAATGCTTTTTGCAAGAGATAAAAGTTCCGGACATTCCACGATTTCCGGCTTGCTTGTATCCACAACCGCAAGAACCGTAGTTTCGTCCATAAGTTCTTTTGCGCGTTCTTCATCTATAAATGTATCGTTTAAATAGTCTTCATCACTGTTAAAAAGCTCGATGATAGGCTTAACCGTCGTAGTTGTTTCGTTGATTATTATGTAAGCGCGCTTGCCGTAAGCCTTGGCTGCCTTGAAAAGACCGATGGATGCGCCGAATGAATCAATATCTCCCACACGGTGACCCATAATAATAACTTTATCTTTTTCAAGAAGAATCTGCTTAAGAGCATGAGCTTTAACTCTGGCTTTAACTTTTGTATTTTTCTCAACGGACTTGCTCTTGCCGCCGTAGTAGTAGATTTTTTCCCCTTCTTTGATAACCGCTTGATCGCCGCCGCGTCCCAGGGCTAGGTCGATGGCCACACGGGCAAAATCGCAATTTTGATTATAACCGCTGCCTCCCACACCGATACCGATACTGATTGTGACAGGATTGTCGTTACCTAAGTTAACTTCTTTTATTTCATCCAATATTTCAAATTTGTTGCTTTGAAGGCCCGATAGATACTGGCGCTTGAAAGCTATGAAATATCTGTCTTTTTCAAGTTTACGAACAATACCGTCCATTTCGAAGAAATATCCGGTAATCTTTCTGTCCAAAAGACCGATTAAAAGGGCACGTCTTACATCTTCGATTTCGTTTAAGATTTCTTCGTAGTTATCAAGATAAATAAGACCCGTAACCATCTGCTGATCAGCAATTTCTTTTTGCATTTTTTTCATTTGAGTTTCATCAAAGAAATAAACCGCAACAAAATAAGGACGATCAACCTTTAAATTAAGAACTTTGTTCCCTTTGAAATCCTCCGGCGGAATGAGCTTTTTAAGCTCTACTCGATAATTATTGCCATTATGAACAAGGTTAATAACCTTTTGAGTCTCAAAGTCCAAATCTTCAAGTGTTATATCTTTAAACTCCGACAAAAAACTTCTGTTTTCGCGAAGTTTGTTGTCTGTAATCTCTGCCATTTTGGTGTTCATCCACAAAAGCTGGCCGTATCCGTCCAAAATACCGTAAGGAATGGCAAGGTCTTTAATAAACTCGCCCTGAACCTGCGAATATTCTTCCGCAAATTCCACAAGTTCGTGAACCATTTTTTTACGATTAACTAAGTGTATTATAATAGCCGCAACAGCATAAACAGCCGTGCAAATAATTGCCACAATGCCGGCATTTATGCTAACAAAGAACAACCCTATTGCAAGCGCCGCAAAAAACGCTATAACAATAAGCGGCCATGTGAAATATAGATTAAGCCTTTTGTGAACTTTAATTCTGTTTTTCATAATTTCTCCCAAAATACCATATACAAGCCAATGGACAATCCACAGCATTAACACATCTGTCAGAGGATTTAATCTGACAGCTTATATTATATCATTAAATTCCGGAAAAGGAAAATTGAATAAATATCTGCAATTTTATTTTCGATTTGGAAGCTTCTTTCATAGACTCCGCCGTTGCTTTTGATTGTTTTTATCGATGCCTCATTATCTCGCTCCACAGATAAATGCAATTCATTCATGCCACTTTCCTTTGCAACAATTAAGACCTGCCTAAGCATTTCGGTGGCGTAGCCTTTTCTCCGCTCTGATGGTCTCACACTATAACCGCAATTTCCAAGATCTTTAAGGAAATCATTTAGAGAATGTCTTAAGTCAATAATTCCCACAATCTTGCCCGCTCCATCAATCGCAAAAAAAGTATCCGTCACAACCCAGTTTGGATTAACGGTTTTAGCACAGCTGTTATTTGTGACGGAAGTAAGCCATTCATCATAATCGTCCGTTTGATCCAAAAGCTCACTGCCATTTATTATTTTTTCATTGTTATCAAAGAATTCCTGCTTGAATTCTATAGCCTGCGATTCCAGTTCTTTTGTCGGTTTAATGAGTTTTATCATGAGGTCACCTGTAATTAAAAATAATCCTTGTGTAATTATTATAGGATTTTCGGGAGATAAAATAAAGCCCGCGTTGCGGCGGGCTTTAAGCATTTTCATAATTCCAAATTACGTCCCATATCACAAGTGCTTTTGTATCGCTATCTGTAATTATAGTAATCTTGTTGATTTGTGTAATAATCTTGATGATTATTATAATAATTTGTTCTTGGGTTTCTTCCTGCCAATACGTCAAATAATATAGTTCCTATAAATACTGCTATGTCATCAAGTGGAATAAACGGCATGAGATCAATTGGCGAAATCACCCAAATAATCATAATTATTGTTATTATTACCTTAGCTGCTTTTAATCCGCTGTTTGTTGTTCTTTTTTCCATATTTTTTTCCTCCTTGTTTGAATTAATCCGAAATTGCCTCGATTGATTCAACAAAAATGCTTACAACTGTTTCTTATATTAACAATTGTAAGCATATCGAGTACTATAATTCGGACAAGCAAGCATCCATTTTCTGATATATAAAGTTTTCACTTATATTAGGTATCTTTTTTTCCATTCCTTTTTTTGTTCGTAATTATCAACATTCGAATAGTCGTAATCGAAATCTGTATGCATTTCCCCATCTCTCTCAACTATCATAGTCATAATAAACCATTTTTTTTCAAGCTTATTTCTTTCTTTAATTAGCATTTTATCAATTTTTTCAAAGGATTCTTCCAACTCTTTTTCATTTAAACTTTCAATGTCGTAACATTTTGTATAAATACCATTATTTTTCACATAAAACGAAAAAGAATAAGAGCCATCACCATACTCAAAACAAAATACTACCTTTGTCCAATCGAAAAACAGATACTTTTCCAATTCGTCATAAATATTTTGGAATATTCTATCATCCATTATTTACTCGCCTCACTTTCATTCCTAAAAACTTTAACTGTTTTTTCTCCATCTATACTATACGAAACTTTGAATTCTGTTGGTCTTCCCGAATTTCCTTCATATTTTGGTTCAACTTTGAATCTTACGTCTGCTCCACCATCTACCGCCTTTGCTAACATGTTCTCTAATTTAGAGTAATCGCCCTGATTCAACTTGGCATCCATAGGAACTAAGTTTTCCAATCCCCCGGTTCCATTGAATCTATCCGCAATCAAATGGCCTTTTTGGTCTTTTTCCCTATAATTATTCTTGTCTAGAACTTCTCTTGATTCCATTTCTTTACGGCCTTTATGGTCTTTTATCTGCAATTTTCCTTCTGCCGATACTATTCTACCTTCTTCATCTGTCTTATACTTGTAGTCGTTTTTGATATATTCAGTATTTGGCAACAAATCGTTTCCAATCCTATAAACGTCTTCATTGTCATCCAAATACTGTTTTTGTTCTATTACTTCATTGTTTACAGTATTAAGCTTTTTTTTCCAAAATTCTTTTGCATCTGAAACTGTCATACCACTCTCGGGTTTTATATTTTTGAAGCTTTCTACCTCTGGTTTTTTTATTTCTGAAGCCTGTGATATTTCATTATTCAATACACTCCCCCCTCATTTTTATATATTTCCGTAAATCTACAAAATATCTCATTGTATGAAGAATCCCTAATTGTCTGCTCATACAAAACAAGCGCTAATGCAAGATCAATTTGTTTATTTGAATATTTCTTAAGTGACGGGGTTAATCCGTCAACAACTTTTTTAATCCACTCATTAATATCATTGTTCTGTCTTGCTGCTATTATAGCGTTTTCCGCTGATAGCATATCATAAAGCAATGCTCTTAAAGACTCCACAGCATTTTCACCGTCATTTTCCAAATACTCTAAGAAATCCTTCTTAACGCATGTATCAACTTTGGATTTAATTATCTTTGACCTTAATGCCGCCAAATCATTCTTGTTTCCTTCTTTAAAGAAGTTATTTTCCATGATGCAATCCAAAAGAGATTCTTCAACTTCTGTTTTATAATAATCCTCTAGCTTGTTTTCATCCGGATTAAAGGTAAAAGGATTATCATCAGCATCAAACAGGTCAATCTTACATAAAATAGGTTGAATCCACTCATTTTGATATACCGCCGCAACGCCACATGGTAGCTTCGCTAACTCGGTAATCTGATCTTCGTTTAGATTTGCTGCTCTTCCAACCAACTCTCGATCAGATTGATCCGGCAACCTAAGGATAATTTTTGTATTTGTATTTCTTATTACTGCCATATCCATAAGTCCGGGCGCCTGATCCGCAATAATAAATCCTTCTCCGTAAGTTCTCATTTCGGCAATTGCATTAGATAGCATCTCCACGCTCTTACTTAATAAATTATTTCCTTCCGCTGATTGATTTCCGGATGTTCTTCTTAACAAGTTATGTGCTTCTTCTAAAACTGTTATATGCCTTAGATCGGCATTCATTTCAGATGAATTTGACATGCGATATTCCTGCAATTTTAATACCAATATTCCCATAATCAGTGACTTCGTCTCACTGGAACCAACTCTACTTAAATCAACAATAACATTTTCATCAAATAATGTTTTTCCGTCAATCTCATCCGAGGCAAATATCATTCCGTTTATGCCATTACACAAGGATTGTAATCTTGTAAGAAGTGAGCCTTTGTATGCGCCTTTATTCTCAGCATCATATTCGCTGCTTTCAATTATTTCCTTGACATTCCTTGTCACATCCCAAAACTCCGGATAAAGCTTTTCTCCATATTTATTTTCTGATTTGACGATATCCCATCCGCAATCTATGTATGACCTTTCAACGGCATTTTTTAAAACGGCCGGCATTGCTGCATACATTGGCCAGCATACATTAAATATCTCCACTAAACGATCTATATGCTCCAGAACATGAATATTATCAGGAAAACTAAATGGATTAATTCTTAATAAAGCTGTCAGCATTGGATTAGTGCCAAATACGCTTACATCTTTCCTTCCTCCAAATACATGTTTATATTCTCCCTTTGCGGGTTCAACAACTAAAAATTTTGCACCCTGTTTACCTGATTCTTCCAACAGTTTATATACTGCATTACTTTTTCCGGAACCGGTACTTCCCGTAACAAAAGTGTGTGATGCAAGGGATTTTCTTGAAAGTTTCACCCTAGTTTGTTCCATGTGATTCATGTGGAACACATTGCCAACCGATAACTCATATAAATCCGGCTTTACAGCATCGTAAGTCACAACATTTCTTGCAAATTCTACGCACTCAATAACAGGCAATCCGACAATTGATTTATTTGGAAAATTCAGCGAATAGGCCAGTTCTTTTCCTGATAGATTTGTTGTCGCTGTTACAATAGGCGGATAAACAATAAAACTATCTTTTGTTTCATCTATCTCTGCTTTTACTTCTCCATCTTCATATTTTCCAACCACAAGCGGATTTAATCCAAATACCGGATGTCGGAGTGTTCTTATGTACTCACAAATTTCCTTAGCTTGTGCAGCTTCATCTTCAACATTGCCTCTCCAAGTATTTATTGCCGACTTAGACATATATGACTCTTCACCGAGCGTTAAAGCTAAATACGAATGTGCCACATTACTTGCAACATTGGAATCCTCACTTAAAACATACGCAGCAAAATCCCACATTCCCAAAGCTGAGCTTTGCTCGAGACGCTTCATCTGCTCTTTTAGTAATTCGAGAGCGTGTTGAACATTAAAATTTGTGTAATTCTGTGTGATTCCCTCATTTTTTCCAAGCATCGTTGTTGTGGTCGAAGAACGAGCAAAACTGGCACCAATATTTCCTCCAAAGCTAAGAGCACTAAACACTCCACTTGTTGCTGCCATGGAACTTGTTAAAGCTTTTCCAAGTGTATTTGCTACCGCATTGCCAATAGTTTTTCCGGTAGTGCTAGCTACGGTTTTTGCTATACCTTCTGTTATGGTTTTGGTTGCCGTTTTTCCAAGAGTGTTTGATGTGCTACTATTCCAGCTATGACTATAATTTTCTGTAAATGAGACTCCTACATCAAATGGAGCAATTGACTCTGTAGCACTACCACCCGTCGTATCTGAGCTACCTTCTGTTTCAGTATAACTCTGGGATGCTCCTACAGAATCCGAAGTGCTTTGCGAATCCGTTGTTGACTCAGTGCTTGAGACACTATCACTTTGTGATGTCGAATCGGTTTGTGCAGCATTAATTGTCTGTCCCATATTATTGGTAATGGCATTATTAACTCCATTTTGAACCCCTGCGCTGGCACCAACATTTATTCCTACGGTTGCCGTTGATGCGAGGCTTTCGTTCTCCAATCGTTGAAAATTTGTTGACCATGATGCATAAGGTGCCATTCCGGAATAAAACTCTCCAAGTTTAAGCTTTCTTTCCTCAACATCAAGAATCGGTGTTGCAAGCAAAACAATAGTATATTCCTTTTTTTTGGTTTCGGGAATGATACCATCAATCAGTTTTTCAATTGTCTGACTAACAAACTTTTCCGACTTTTCTGTAGGAATATTTGATGCCGTAGCAACAGAATAGTTTTTGTCCTCTTTAAAACAAGGTAAGATACCTAAATCCGCTTCTTTCCATTCCGCTCCCGGAAAGTTTCCTCTTATTGCTTCAATAATCTGATCTTTGAAGTTTTCTACGTCTACACTGCTTGATGAATTTTTATTATTAACCACTGCCAAGTAAACATTTGTGGTATTCATTTTGCGATCAAATACCAAGGCAATATTACAGTCCTCATCCGACAAGACAGCATATACATTAACAAGCTTTTCGAGATTGTTCTCTTTTTTATCCGTTACCCACTTTGTAATATTTATATACCTAATATTATGAGCATCATCAAACTTTTTACCGTACTCCGCATCATTTTCTACCGGAAGATAAAGCTCTTTTATTTGTGGCAGGTAGGCATTAAAAATTTCAACGCTGCTTGCTGCCATTAACCTTTCTGTCTGCTTACGTGCTGTCGGATCGTTTGGATCGGGCATTTCAAGAAGGTATTTTTCTCTGAGAAGCTGTACATTCTCCACCTGTACCGGGCTGAGTGCGGAAAGCTTGGCAATTCTATCTCCCGCTTTTTGCCCTATTTTTCTAACAATATTTTTTATACCCATAAATTATTCTCCCTCCACCTCATTCCAAGATATTAGTCTTTCTATATTTCCGAACGAATCCCTAATCAACATATGATTATTCTCTAGTTCTTCAATATTCTCGTTCTCTAACTTTATCTCCGCTGCAAGTCTGCTTAAATCAGGATTTAGTGATACAAGTTTTACATCAATTTCTGATAATAATCTGTTTCCCCAACTCAAAAACAGCTCGTAACACCATTTATTCATTTTTTGCGCCAAATCTTTGACTGATTTTTTTATAGTGTAATTATAATTATTGCGAAGGCGTCTAATGTCCAGCTTTTCATCACTTGACAAGCGTAATCCCAAAATCGTCCATCTGAAATACTTTTTCTTCTCAAATACCTGCTCTGCTTGATTTTTAAAGCTGCTAACATCATAGGCTTTGATTATATTTGCTAACTCATCATGCTGTGTTTCGGTTAAAGCATTTGATTTAGATACTTCTTGCAAAAGCGAGCGTTTAAATTCAACTTCTTTTTCTTTCCAATAATCATCCAAATGTGCTACCAACTTGTCCTGAGCCTCATCAAGATTTGATTTGAAAGAGTTTATAACATACTCCAACATTTGATCGGAACTTATCTTGTCTAAATCCCTTTCAGCTTTATCCAGCTTATTTTTGGACTCAAAAACTTCCTTTATATCACTAGAAAAATTGCCCGCCATATTTTTTACGGAATCAGAAATATTCTTCCTAAAAAAGCCCTGGCTACTCTCTTTCAAATGTTCAATTAGCTTATCTTTAGATAATTTATAATCTAATTGTTTTGACTCAAAATTATTGTTTTCAAAATTATTCTTTCTTAGACTTGCATCTTTTTCTTCAAACTGTTCAATCTTTAGTTGATAATCTAAATTATCTGCTGCGTAATCATTTATATCCGTTTTTGCCCTTTTACCGCATGAATCGGCCATTGTTTTTGATAAACGCTCGATTTCTCCTCTTAACTTTACAGTCTTTTCACCTAAACTTTGCTCGCTTTTTGCTCGCATTTCCTTAAGTAGAGTAGTTTTTTCTTCTATACGAGTATTTGTCTTTTCTATAACATCACTTAAAAAGGCAAATACCATTTGGCACTTGTTATAAGAAGAATGTCTGCTTCCGAAATTTTCTATTTCCTTTTCAACACAATACAAACCACTGTTTGCATAAACCAAATTGTCCGTATTTGAAGAATAATCTATAACATTTTTCTTTATTAACTCAGGCATAATATTATACTTGTACAAAGATATATAATCTATATCTTCCGGATCTGAAAAGGTCGGATTCTGAGTTCTGAAAGTTTTTCTATAAAACCTATCAATAAACTCTCCATTTGTTTTTCCTCCCAATCCCATAATTGATGACACAAAGAATATTCCACTTGCATACATTTTCTCTATTGCCCTATATTCGAGTATTTCTTCAATTTGTTTATTACTGAACCCTTCCTCCGGTAGGTCGGCATCGTCTGCCTTATTAAAAATAATCATTGTAAAACGCTTATCCAATGATTCGATAGCTAATACTTTGTCGCACAGTTCTGCGTTATCCTTTGTATCATGTGCATCATACTCAGTAACCCAAATAGGAATTCCATTTGAAAACCCCTCCATTGCTTCTGTTAACACCTTTGCATGATCTTGGTTTGAATTTGAATTGGATCCCGGCGTGTCAAATATCACAAACTTATTTGAGGAATTACCAATAATACCATTCTTTGAAAATGGCACCGTTAAAGATATTACGCTGCCAAGTTCAGCTGTTTCCCTATTTTTCTTTTCGTAGTCATTAAGAATATCGATTGCTATTCTTACAATTGTATAAAGTTCACTTATTCCGTTATTGTCTATTTCGCTTTTTATATCATCAATTATTGATGCTTCCGAGCTTCCTTTTAAGACTCTGAATTCATTATTTTCAACTGATAATTCTATTTCTTCCCCATGAAACTTAAAAGAAATCTTGGCTTGATCAGGTTGTTCCGAATCCCTGATTTCATATATTTTTGTCGTGACCGGGTCACCTCCGCTCGGAAGCACTTCAACACCCATTAATGCATTGATAAATGTTGATTTTCCGGCACTATAATTTCCAAAAACACAAAGAGGTATAACATCATCCAACGCTTGTGATACTTTTTCTAAGCCTCTTTTTACCGCCACATCATCATGCATGATATTCTCAATTACGGGATTAACCCTCTCAAATATCTCCTTAACCTCGTCCTTGATAAAGCGCGCGTTCTCTAAAAATATTTTTGATCTAACAAGCTCAATCTTGTCGCAAATATCTTCATGTACACAAGCCTTTTCAACTGCATCATACTCATCTTGTGTACCTTCAAACCAAAGCTCAACTTTTCCTCTACCAACATAATACTCATCAATTATTATGTTGAGTATTTCAAGTATCTTAAAAGGTAAAAACGAACGTTCCGAGTCCGTTTCACGTAATCGACTCCTGCTATCTGTCTTTTTTACATCAATCCATTGTTCGGTTGATTCATCCAGCGCATAATACTCAATTTCTCTTTTGTATGGATTACTCTTAATTTTTACTTTTGCCATTTTTCTACCTCTCTACCTCTCCTATTTTTTTTATTATATTTTTGATCCTGTACAATAACTTGTACCTTTGTTTACGTTATGAGCGAAGTATTGTTTTTATACTATCAGCATTATTCCTCGTAAAACTACTCAACTCATAAGAACGAATACGTTCTTTCACTATATTGGGAATTACAAAGCCGGATTTAACCAAGTTTGCAAGTCGATTAATTACCGTTTTGTTTGTTACTCCTATTATTTTGCTCACCTCTATAGGTGTAAACTCCCCCCTATAATTGTTAATAAGTATTAACAACAATCCCTTTTCTTTATCCTTAAGATGAGACAAACTTGTCTTTATTTCTTCACCCGTTGATTCATTTGAAATCTCGCATACTTTATTTGAATACAACAAAACCATTCTGAGGAAATAGTTTATCCATATTTCCGGATGTGGCGGATTATCTCTGCCGGAATAATAAAGTGCAGGGAGTCCCATTTGTATTGAGTTATAATATTCGTCCGTATCATACGCAAAGTACTCTTCCAATGAGCCTATGCCATTAAATCCATATCCGTTAATATCCATGATATATCCCGATAATAGCCTTGCCGTTCTTCCGTTGCCATCCTCGAAAGGATGAATTGTAACAAGCTGATAATGCACAACTGCTGCCACTATCAAAGGGTGATCATCCGTAGTATTAACATATTCAACCAGTTCATCCAATAACTCGGGTATATCAATATACTCCGGCGGAATATAATCCGGTCTACCGCTCTGTGAGTCATAAACCGCAAACAATACTCCCGGCGGAGTTTGCCCTCTCAATCCAATTTTTTCTTTAGGCGCTCCTTTTTCAACATATTTCTGCACGTCCATAATAAGTTTTTTGGAAAATTTTTCTTTCTTTTTAGCCTTTTCTTCAAGATAATTCAAAGCAAGAAAATAATTTCTTACCTCCTGCTCTGGTCTAAGAAAATGTTTGTGTTCGTCGCTATCTATCACTTCTCCGGCTTGCTGCTCGGATAAAGGATTGCCTTCTATTTTATTTGAAGCATAAGAACTCTTTTTCTTGGAATTTTTTCTAAGCTTATTAACAACAGATTTTGGAAGCTTAATATCAGAAACTTTATATCTATTTTTTTCAATCTCCGTAATGTTCTTTAATATTTCATTATTTAAGGTCACTTTAATCATGAAAATAGCACCCCCTGATATTATTTATTATATCAAAACCGGTGCTGCAATTTCCACAATTATTTCACTATTTTTTCACTATTTTACACTCTACGCTAACACCCTATCTATCTTTTCCTCGGCGCAATTATTTTATATCCCCTCATTTCAAGTAATTTAATTACGTCCTCCGTAATGTTTATGTCGTATTTTTCAAATCCACCATCCTTTATCCTATACAGCTGTTCTATCGACACATCCAGAACTTTTGCTAATGCTGCTATATTATCCCTATCCGGGACGCCTCTGTTCGTTTCCCATTTTGCAACCGCCGATTTGGAAACCTTAATTCTTTGGGCAAGTTGCTCTTGTGTCATTCTTAATTTTTTTCTTCGATCAGCTATATACTTGCCTAAAGTCATAAATAGTTCCTCCAAAAATATCTATAATAAGCGTAAATCTTGAAAGATGTTTAATCAAATTACTTTTTGATTACTCTGAGTAAGCAAAAAGGGAATGCTGATATAATCCAGCACTCCCTGCGACTAACCTTATATATTTGTTTTATTTATTTTGTTGCAACCTTAACTATAGCTACGATAATAAGAATTGCTAATAATAATAAGATTATCATACTTCATTCCTCCAATTCCTTTTAACTAAAATAGATTCTTCATTTTTCTCACAACCGACATATTATTCTTAAATTACAGAAATCAATCTGTTATTAACTCTATTTTGAACTTCTAAATAATATGCCCAATCTTCGTCGCTAAATGTTGACGTGTCTAATGCACCAAATTGATTTAGCATGTCTGTATACTGGCTTAACCAATTCATATAATCCCCCATCATAGACATATAATCATCGGAATTATTATATGTTTCCATGAAATCACAGTATCCGTTCATTGTGGCTTCATAGTTATCTAAAAATTCTTTCAGCGATGAACTTAAACCTGCAGGTTCATTGTTTTCGGGAGCCACATACTGCGTCTCCGTTTGCTGTGTCACCTCGGTTTCTAACTGTTCTGCGGTTGTTGTTATCGACTCCGGTTCATATGTTTTTACTTTCTTTTCAACTTTTTTATTTTCTCCGCAACCAACAATTGATAACGTTATCAATACTGCGAAAATACATACCATCATTTTTCTCATTTAATCATTCCTCCAATTCACTTTCTATAGCAAGGGGCATAATGCCCCTTTACTAACTTTTCTTTTCCGGTGCTATCACCGTGTAACCATAAGTTTCCAAAACAGCTATAATTTCTCTGGTTATATTTACCTCATACTCCGTTTCTTCCTCCTCATTTTCAATGAACTTGTAAAGGTTGGATACGTTTACCTTAAGTTCCTTCGCCAGGTTATTCATATTTACTCTGGAAGGTTTGCCTCCGCCGGCTTCCCATTTCCCGATACAACTTTTTGAAACGTATACGCGCTCCGCAAGTTCTTGTTGTGTTAGTCTCATTTTCTTACGACGATTAGCGATGAATTTACCAAGTCTCTTTAAATCCTCCGGTTTTACATCTTGTTTTCTCAAATCTTTTTCCCCATTTCTGTCTATATTTATCGTAAGATTTAGCGCTGTTACAATCAAACTACTTATTGATTACTTATTCGCCACCTTTCGTAACTTTTTTGCGCATCCTACGACAGACGAAATCCTTTTTTGCGATTTACAAATTTGGATTCCTATAATAGAAAAAGATTTATTTACGAATTAGTTCTAATTTTTTAACTAAAAAGCGTATGAAAACACTTTCATCGAAAAGGACTTGCTTATGGCTTTGCCCTTCTTTATAATGAAATATGTAGCTGACTATAAACTTGAAAATTACGCAGATCTACAGAAAGAAGTTGGTGATATTATGGGTGGAAAAGTGTTAGAATTACCATCTGATAAGCTTAAGGAACAACGCGCAGAAGGGAAACTCGAAGAGCAGATTGAAGTTTATAAAAAATGTATAGCAGACGGACTATCCAAGGAAAAAGCTCTTTTCTACTCAGGCCTGCCGGAAGACAAAATACCAAAAGAATAATTCAATATATGTTATAATTAAAGCGCTCGGATTTCCGGGCGCTTTATCAGAATTTTCACCAACTTAAATGTTTATTAATAAATATATTTTTAGGAGAATAATATGGGCAGAAAATCCACCAATCCACACAAATCCATATACTTTGAAGCACGTGAAAAATCAAATGGCGGCAAGGGCATGACTCGCGCCGAAGCAAGCGAGGCCTTAAACGGCATTTCGGAAAGCCGTCTGGAAAAACTCGAAACAGGCAAAACAACCCTGCAGCCGGAAGATGTTGTGGATATGGCACGGGTATACAATCGCCCGGATCTTTGCAATTACTATTGCAGGCACGACTGCGCCATAGGTGCCGACAGTGTGCCGGAAGCAAGGGAAATTGCCTTGCCGGAAATCGCCCTTGGTATGCTTTCTTCTTTAAATACGCTGGATTCTTATAAAAACAGACTTATTGAAATTGCCGCAGACGGCAAGATTAGCGAAGATGAGAAAAAAGATTTTAACGAAATAAAAAAACAGCTTGAAAACATCGACACCGTGGTGGAATCTCTCAAGCTGTGGGTTGCAAAAAATCTCAATGATTAACGGCAAAATGCGCTAAAACATCAACCTCCGAAAGAATCGGAGGTTGATGCGAAAGGAAGTATATCAATAATTGTTATTAGTGTCTTACAAGCAAACTAATTATTCCGACTATTATAAGTACCGGAAGCGCCAATACGAAAAGTCCCGTAAGCAATAGCACTATAAAAATAACCGGGAATAAAACCAACATCAGCAATATGGCTCCAACGCTTAATGCTGCATGTGCTGTGATAAAAATAAACCTACCAAATATAAGTAAAAATAAAATCATTAAAATAATAAACATAACAAACACCTCTTTTCAGGCTGTTCTTATCGGTAAATCGCCTGATGCATTTACCAAACCTACCTTTTTGTTATCTTAATTATATCCTTACCTATCCTCACAATATATACTTAAAATTGCAATTTATCCCCATCTATTTTTCTTTTTTTGCTGATTATTCTTTAGCTAAGAGGGAAAAAAAATTGTCTATCCGGCGCACGTTCATATATTGGGCCGCCGTTAAGATGCCGAGAAAAAATATTTGTTTTAAAACCATAAAGTGAGATTTTAGAACAAATACTTTTTCACGGCATAAGAAAGGCGGCACCTCAATATATGAAGTACCGCCGGATAAGCACATGTTATTTACCCCAACTCTTGACAAAGAGCAAAAAAAACAATGCCTACACCTGGTAGACATTGTAAATTTTTATTATTCCATTGTATAAGGCATAAGTGAGATATGTCTTGCTCTCTTAACTGCAACAGTAAGAGCTCTCTGATGTTTTGCACAGTTGCCTGTGATTCTTCTAGGAAGAATTTTTCCTCTTTCAGAAACATATCTTTTGAGTTTGTTTACATCTTTGTAATCTATTTCGCCATTTTTATCTCCACAGAATACACATACTTTTTTTCTGCGGCGAATTGTTCTTCTTTTCATTGGCGCATTGCCTTTTTCGCTTTTGTTATATGCCATGATTAGTGACCTCCTTTTTAACTTTTAATTAAACGGTAAGCCTTCGTCGTCAACTCCGTCAGGAATGTTCATGAAACCATCACCAATATCTGCTGTTGGTGCCGGCTGTGACACTTGACTATCTCCACCTGCTGCAGCTTTGCTTTCGGCAAATTCGCAATTTTCAACAACAACATCTGTTGTATATACTTTAACTCCGTCCTTATTTGTATAAGAACCTGTCTGAAGACGACCTTCGATACAAAGCTTTGTACCTTTTTTAACGTATTTCTCAATAAATTCGCCTGTTTTTCCAAATGCTACGCATGATGGAAAATCAGCGCTTTGAGCGTCCCCGTCTTTTTTAAATCTGCGATCAACCGCTACTGAAAATCTAGCTACACAAGTTCCATTATCACCTGATGAATATCTGATATCAGGGTCTCTTGTCAAACGTCCCACTAAAATAACCTTGTTCATTATTTCTCCTTTTCCTGTACGAGCGTCAGTGCTTACTTACGCTTCCTGTCTTACACATAAAAATCTGATAACATTTTCCATGATTCTAACATGGTTTTCGACTTCTGCCGGACAAGTTGCATCAGCTTCGAAGTGAATGAAGTAGTAGTAAGCTTCTTTCATCTTCTGGATTTCATAAGCTAATCTCTTTTTACCCCAGTCATCAACGTCTGTTACGTTGCCACCGAAACGAGTAATGTATGCTTTTACCTTTTCGATAACTGCGGCTCTTTCTTCATCTTCGATTTTCGCACTAACAACAACTGCTAATTCATATTTGTTCATGCGTCTCGCACCTCCTTTTGGTCTCTGGCCCTCTGCCTTATGCAAAGAGCAAGGAATTCTTATATCACGAAATATTATGTTATCATAACCGGATGCAAAAATCAATAACTATTTTGCATTTAACCCTTGATAATTATAAAAACAACAAAATATTTCTTATAAAGCAAAAACCCCTGAAATTCAGGGGTTTTAAGAGGCGACAACCAGATTCGAACTGGTGATAGAGGTGTTGCAGACCTTTGCCTTACCACTTGGCTATGTCGCCGTATCTCAACAAAGCTTTATCATTATAGCAACGCTAAAGACATTCGTCAAGTACTTTTTCATTTTTATCCGATAAGCGAAGTGAAAACTCCCGATACAATTTTAATAAGGTAATTATTGTTATACAAAAATGCCAAAAACTCGCTGTCGTTTATTTGCTCAAGCGCGGCCTGTCCCAAGCCGGATGTACTGATAAATGTAATAAAGACAAAGACAATCCATACAATAACAAGGCCCTGAATAAGACCGAAAATAAATCCTAAGAACTTGTTGGCTTGCCTTAGAATCGGCAGTTTGGCAATGGTATCCAATATTGCAAACAATATGCGAAGTCCCACCGCAATCAGCACAAACAGGATAAGGAAAGCAAGCGCCTTTATAACAATATTTGCAAGGCTTGCGGCGATATAGTCCGAAAAGCTGACAACTCCAAGCTTTGCATAAGTTTCTTCGTTATTGTTTTCGCTTAATTGAGCTTTTAAGATGGAAGGAATCGGCAATTTTTCAATCGCACCGCCCTGGGCCTGCTTATAATCGTTAAATTTGCCATCGATTCTTTCTTCCGTAAAATCCAAGAATTTTTCGTAAACCTTGTCATAGACACGTGTATTGTTCTTTATAAATCCGGCCATTTTGTCCGTTGCAAGCAATGCCAAAATAATGGTAATCGCAAGGGCGAGTGTTGCAAAAAGCATTTTAATAAAGCCTTTTATCACGCCCACAACAACAAAAAACACCAAAATAGCCAAGACTATTATTAACATTAAATTCATATAATCCCTCTTTTAAGTAAGCTTTATAATTTGCATTTTATCGGATGTGGCCAAGATATACCTGTTGGATCCGATTCCCATCATATAAACCACGGAATTATCAAAGCTTGTATCAAATTTTTCTTTTCCGTCATATGTATAAATGCGACATTTTTCGGTGCTGTACATAAGCACACCGCCGGAAATCATCTCTATATCCTGATATCTGAAATCTGTTGAAAACTGTCCGTCAAGCTTCCCGGATTTGTCATAAATACTTACCCTTCTAAGTGACGAATCCTCTTCATCTACGGTTACTACTCCTAATTTTCCTTCGCCGAAAAATACGGATTTGATCTCACTGTCAACTTCTTTTTTGTCCTTAAGTTCGACTTTTCCCCCGGCGTTAAATGTGGCGATTACATTGTCTCCCACCGCATATACGCTTGTGGCATCCGCATAATAAAGTGTTGGAATCACGCTTCCTTCGAAGTCAAATCCCGCTTTGATTCTGTCGGTTTCAATATCGCCTTTGTCGGTATAATCATAAAAAACAACCCTGGAT
>CACZQX010000118.1 GCA_902783445.1 uncultured Lachnospiraceae bacterium | reverse complement strand
TATGCATCACCATTGTAATAAGAAACTTGTGCTTTTAAATAATATGGATTTATCAAAAGAACTGAAATAACAAATATTAATGACAACGCCATTTTTGTTTTTAATCCGGATAGTAAATTCTTTAAAGATATCTTATCTCCATTAAAATGATTTTTAAGACTTTTAAACCTTGATTCTTTATTATTGTTAAATAGTTTTGTCAATGTTTCCTCCTTTCAGACCTTTAGCCTTAGTCAAGGAAAACTGTCACTATTGAAATATATGCACTATCTGTAGACTGATCGTATTTAATATAATATTTTATAAATGATGCGTCTTCTGCCGGATTATTATCATAAAAATTTGCAATATAATAATCAACTTGCATTCTTGCAGATACATCATTATAAATCTGCGCTGCATTTCTAGGATTATAATTTACCCACGCCGTACCACCATAGCTTCTCTCTATAATTTGCATAGCCTCTCTATCCGATATCTCATCCCTTGCCACTCTATCCGCCGCACTTTCCACAAGCGCTAACAATTCCGGTGAGCTTATCGGCTGATTCGGATAAGGCGTATTTACAACCCAACCTTCTGAATTATCATAAACACCGCTTGGATGACGAGCTATCCAATCATTAATTTGAGCATCCGTCAAATGACTTCCGAATACCTCCCTATAGTTGGGACAAATGGAATAGTGACCGTTTTCATCGCTTTCTCTTCCGTTAATTCCGGTCCAAGAAGAACCGCTGCTTCCGCCGGCGGTCAACTCTTCGTTGTTTACTTCGTCGCTGACTAAGTTATCCTCCTCTTCAACAACCGCATTTCCGCCATTATTGTTAAGTCCGACTTTTGTAGCAGCCGAATTATTCAACTTATTTTCACTTTCTTTTTCATCAGACCCCAATAAGTTTTTAATTGATTCTTCAATCTTTTCGCCTTTTTTTGCAATATTTTCCGCCGCCGCAGTCAGCTTTGCCTCTTTTTGCTTAAAGTTTACGGATATGGCAACTTTTGCAACAATTGCAAAAACAAGAACAGCAGCAACAGCAATAAATATCATTCTCTTCTTCTTGTTGCGGAAAACATCAGAAAAAAACTGTGTAAAATATTTCTTCATAAGTATCCTCCAAATACAGAAAATATTCTTGTGATTATTTGGGAAACACTAAAAAACATAATAATTGCCGGCCTTTTTTAATGCTTCCGAAATTATTAAATTTTAAGGTGTGATTTAAATTGAATTCCAAGTATGAGTAATAATAATTACTTTAGACATTCTTAAATCGATTAGCTTTAGATTAATCTTTTGCCAAAATTGTATCAGAATCGATACGCTTGATATTGTAACTTAGCTTTTCTTTTACGTCAAGGGTTTTTTCAAAAAAAGGCGGGAAAATCCCGCCTAAGTTTCTTTATATGTCGTTGTTTGACAATTATACTCTGGAGAGATATTCTCCTGTACGAGTATCGATTTTAATCTTGTCACCAAGGTTTACAAAAAGTGGAACAAGTACCTGTGCGCCTGTTTCAACGATAGCAGGTTTTGTAGCACCTGTAGCTGTATCGCCTTTAACACCTGGTTCTGTTTCAGTAATTTCAAGTTCTACAAAGAGAGGTGGTTCAATTGCAAAAACACTTCCTTTGTATGAACAAACTTTAACTGTCTCGTTTTCTTTAACGAATTTTAATGAATCGCCAACTGTATCTGCGTTTAAAGCTATCTGATCGTAGTTTTCCGCATCCATAAAGTTGTAAAGCTCTCCATCTGAGTATAAGTACTGCATATCTCTTCTTTCGATATGAGCCTGTTCAAATTTTTCAGTCGGTCTGAAAGTTTTTTCAACAACACCGCCCGAAACAATATTTTTTAATTTAGTTCTAACAAAAGCAGCGCCTTTACCCGGTTTAACATGCTGAAACTCGATAACCTGATATACATTACCTTCAACTTCAACTGTTAATCCGTTTCTAAAATCACCTGCTGATACCATAGGTATTCCTCCTTAAAATCTATTTAGAATATCATAAACATACCGCCAAGCGGTGTAATTACCATAATATTTTATACTATATAAGCCTTTTTTTCAAGCCCTGAGCTATTTTTCGTCCTTTTCGTAAATCGCATCAAGGATTGCACTGCAAATATCCTGAATCTGCATACCTGCCGTATCTATTGTAATATCGGCAGCCTTATCATAGCGTTCTTTTCTTTCATTTAACATTTCTTTGATTCCATCAATGCCCTTATCTTTTGCAAGAGGACGATTGGAATCTTCGGAAATTCTGGCATATATTTCTTCCGCAGGAGCATCGAGTCTGACTACAATACCATGTTTTTTCATAATTTCGATATTTTCGTCTTTCAAAACGATGCCACCGCCGCAAGCAACGATTTGTCCGCGTCTTTCGGCAATTTGACTTAAAACCTTTGTTTCGACGCTTCTGAAGTATTCTTCCGATTTTTCTTTGAAAATATCCGGAATGGTCATGCCGAGGGCATTAACGATTTCTTCGTCCACGTCCACATAAACCATGCCTTTAATATCGCTGAGTACTTTTGAAACAGCTGTTTTACCCGTTCCCATAAAGCCAACGATAAAAATATTTATAAGGCTTTCTTCGATTTCGCTTCCGGAATAATTACCGTACGCTCTGTGAAATTTATCAAGAATAATAAAAAGCTCATTAACGTTCATTTGTCCCGGTGCGGAAGATTTTTTAAGAGCCGCAAAAGAAATGGCACTGCCCAAAAATTCGCCGCTGATTCGGGAAACAATACCTTCCTTGCCCATAACAATGGAAATAACGGGAACATTGGCGTAATTATCCACCCTTTCCTCCGTTGCGGAAAGCATGGTGATTACATCATATTTGGTTGCGGGCATAACAGCCATTTTTACAATGTCCGCTCCAAGCTTTTGCATACCCAAATATCTTGCAACAATCTCAACTTGAGAAGGAGTCTTCATAAAGTTATGATTGGACACAATAACGCGCAATCCGTCAGCTTTTATTTTTTTAATCAAGTTAAAAATATCATCGTTAATATATGTATCTTCATAAAGGAAAGCTTGAATGTCCACCAAATCCGCCAACTTTCCTTCCGATACAACATTCATCAAAGCTTTGTATTCCGAAAGAGAAATGGCTTTTTCTCCACCTTCCTCAATGGTTCTGAACGTAAAAATAACCGGCTTATTAACGGACAGCTTCATAATAGCTTCACCCACTTGACGAAGCTCACTGAAATCCATGGCATTATCAAAATAATCGGCACGCCATTCGATAATATCGCATCTGCTGTCTACAGCCTCTTTAGCCTCTTCTATTATCTCTTCCTTGGTTTTTCCCATTAAAGACACGGCTATCTTTGTTCTGCCTTCACCGATAACCACGTTCTTTATAGTCAAAGCTTTAATCATAACAAACCTCTAATTTTCAACTAGTTCCTTTATATGAATTGGCATTTCCTTGCCCGTCCAAATTTTAAATGCTTCCGCTCCCTGATAAAAAAGCATATCCGCGCCGTTTAAAATCTTACTTCCCGCAGCGTGAGCCTTTTTTAAAAGTAAAGTCATTTCAGGTTCGTAAATCGCATCAAATACAAGCATATTGCGTTTCAAAGCGCTGAAATCAGTCAAAACGCAAACATTCGGCGCATTAAGACCTACTTTTGTTGCATTTGCAAGAATATCACTTTTCGATATACATTCGTTAAGCTTATTATTATCATATTTGAGCAATGTGATTTTACAATTTGTATTTTCTTTGGCGGAAATAAGCATTTCTCTCATTGCATTAAAGCCCATACCGGGTCTGCCAAAAACAAATATCTCTTTGGCTCCGTCAAGCGCGGATTGTGTAATCATAGCCTTTGCCGCTCCGCCTGTACCGAGAATGGTTAAAGTTCTACCTTTTACCGGAAAACCAACGCTGGCAACGGCATTAACAAAACCGAATCCATCGGTATTATGACCGATAATCTTTCCATCCTTATAAACAACCGTATTTACCGCTTTCATAAGCTTTGCGGATGTACTGAGTTCATCGCACAACTCATACATTTTTGTTTTTACGGGCATGGTGCAATTCCAGCCAACAGCACCCTGAGCTTTAAGTTTTTCAACAACCACGGGCAATGTTTCTTCCGTTGCATCTATAGCATAATATCTGTAATCAAGATTAAGTTCCTCAAATGCGGTATTGTGCATGAGAGGTGATTTGCTCAAATTAACCGGGCTGCCAAGCACTGCCATAAAAGGTGCTTTGCAGCTTTCAATACATGTATTTTCCATCTCTTTCCTCTTTTTTATACATTTTTTGAAAAAACCTTTGCTCTAATTATCTTGCCATAAATTCAACGATTTTTCCCACATACATAACATTCTGATCGTTAGGATCGAAGTTTTTGCCCGCCATACTCGGGTCCATGTTTTTTGCCGAAATCGGAAGCTCCGTAACACATTCGCATATGAGAACCATTTTTCCTTCATCAATAAAAGGTGTTCCCGTAGGCTTATGATAATTGATATTCATCATGGCATTTGAAAGTTTATCCTCATTTCTGCCCGAAACGGCACCGATATATTTTAGCTCCTTCGAATAACTTCCGTCAAAGAATGTCAGTGAAAACTTTCCGGTTTTATCAATAAATTCATTGATATATTTACTGTCTTTTATAACAATAAAAGCAACATCGCTTTCCCATAATACACCAAGCCCTCCCCCGATTGCTATGGTTGTATTATAGTCATCTTTTGAACCGGACGTAACAAGCATTCCATCCTTTGCAATCATGTTAAAAGGATTAACATCCATAAAATCTTGTGTTATTGGTTGAAAAGTATGCATAAAATAACCCCCTTATTGAATTTTTAAACTTCATATGATTTGTAAAGCTCTGCAATCAAAGCTTTAATTTCCTCAACAGCATTATCCTTTGAAACCTTCTTCTGTACTGATTTGTCTCTTGTGGAGATTTCAACGGCATCTTCCTTAAGGTTTTTAGGACTAACCACTACTCTTACAGGTGCGGCAATCAAGTCCGCATCCGAGAACATGGCACCCGGTCTGATGTTTCTGTCATCATAGATAACATCAACCTTATCGGCTTTCAGCTTCTCATAAATGTTGTCGGCAAGGTATTTAACTTCCTCATCATCCGCACGAAGTGCACAAATATGTACCTCATAAGGTGCAATGGTAATCGGCCAAATAGGGCCGTAATCATCACGATGTGCCTCGCAAACAGAAGCCGCAAGTCTTCCCACGCCTATACCGTAGCAACCCATAATCGGGTATTTAAGCTCGCCGTTTTCG
>CACZQX010000117.1 GCA_902783445.1 uncultured Lachnospiraceae bacterium | reverse complement strand
TCTTTTACAAAAAAGCTCGTATCGATTCCGTTAGAAATCGCCTTTATATTTTTTAAACCATAAGCTTCCAAAAGTTTTTTTGAATAGGGTGTGGGAGTAATGATTACATCACCCAATCTATAGCATTTTATCAGCCATTTTTTAAACAAAGGAGCTATTTGATTCGATAACTTAAAAGAATTCCTAAAATCCTCCTCTGTGGAATGCGCATGATAAACTACTTTTTTTCCATGCTTTTTTGCCCATTTTGCCAATCTGTAGGATTTGATTCCATACCAGTTAATATGGGCAATATCAAAATCATCCTTTGGATTTTTGGTATAGCGGCTGTTATTATCTTCCAAGGCTTTTTGTTGGTGCCTTACGGCCTTTCCCAAGCCGGACTTGGAAAGCATTTTTTCGTTTTCCGTGTACAAGAGTACTTTCATGATTTTTCCTTTTATAGAAGCTCCGTGTTGGCAGCTCTTTGAGATTTTCTAAAGCGTCTGCGTCCTTTTTTGTGGAACTCGTCCAATATTTCTTCGTATCTGTTGTATGCGTTTGCAACGGCATCATCCCAAGAACAAAAGAGAACCTCCTGGGCTTTTTTGCCTACTTCTTTTAGCTTTTCTTTATCGGAAATGGCTCTTATTATTGCTTTGGCAAAACTGTCTCCGCTTTCCTTTTCACAAAGAAATCCCGATTCTCCGTCAGTTATTCCTTCCGCGGCACAGCTTCCGCTTACCAAAACCGATGCACATTCACAAGCTGCTGCCTCAATAACAACCAATCCCGAAGTATCATATGTAGACGGAAACAAGTGCAAATTTGCACGACTGAAGAATGCTTTCACCTTTACTCTGTCATAAATTGCACCGGTAAATATTACGCAATCCTCAAGTCCCTGTCTGTTGCTGTATTGCTCAATAAGTGCACGATCCGGGCCGTCTCCCACCATAAGCATTTTAAACTTGATTCCCGATTCTTTTACTATTTTTAAAGCATCTATTATTATTTTTATATTTTTGTACCATAACATTCTTCCACAATACAAAAATACATTTTCTTCATCTGCGGTTTCATACATGCGGTCAACAACTTTTATATGCTCAATAGGCGCTTTTCCATTAACAAAGTCGGTTCCGTTTGGCATAAGCCTTATGGATCCCTTGTATCCAAAGCTTCTCAAACTTGCAATGGAGCCTTTTGAAACCACCCATACTTCGTCCGCCCTGTTAATGTTTTTGCTGACAAATAAATGTGCGATAAATTTAAAAAGTCTTTTGCCCACATATCTGTCCAAATCTATTTCATAACGGGTGTGATAGGTTAATACCACAGGGATTCTTTTGCTTCGTATAAACGATGCACTGTTAGCTATAACGCTTGATGCAAAAGGTGAATGAACATGCACCAAATCCAGTTTTTTCCTTCTGATTTCGCTTATTGCAAGAAGCGAGAAAGGATTTCCCACACGATAAGGCATATCTCCTTTAAATTTAAGAGATTGGTATCTGTATACTTCAAAAGGGTAATCATCCACTACATTTGGATAACGTGGGGTGATTACAACTATGTCACAATATTTTTTTTGCAATATTTTTGCATAATTCATTACCGCATTGGATACACCATCTATAAATGGCGGAAATGAATCATTAAATAAGCCTATTTTATACATTTTCTTCCTCTGTTTCCTCTTGGCTTTCTGCTTCTTTTCTTTCTTTTGACATACGTTTTGCCGTTTTATTTGATATAAATGCAAACACCACGCCAACCACTATTGTTAAGTAAAAGGTAATCAGACGCCAAAGAATCATTGCAACTCCAAGTTGTCCGTCTTTTACGAAAAATTGCCTCATAAAAAAATAAAAAAAACCTTCCGCGCCTATACCCGCTCCGGGTACCGGTATAAATGCTGCCATGGTCATTACAAATGCATGGGCGGATATAATTGTCAAAAAGTCCATCTCATTTAAACCGAAGGCTCTGTAAAGCATATAAAGCACCGCCATATATGAAAGGAGTTGCGCAACGCTGAACAAAAACGCCAGCAAAAATGACGGAACATCTTTTATTCTTTCTTTAAAATACACTCCGAATGTTTCAAGTTCCCTATCCATGTATGCTCTTTTGGATTCGGGATCTTTAATTATTTTGATTTTGGCAAGAAAGCTGATTATTGCACCGGCTATCTTTCTTGTGATTTTTTGAAAAATCGCTATTCCCAAGAGCCAAAACAAGACTCCCAAATTTACCAAAAATCCGATTAATACTATTAAAGAAAAATTGCTGATATTTTGCTTGAAATAATCAAGACGCAGTAATAAAAGTATTGCAGTCAGCAATACCAACGCTATCTGATATACTATAAACTTTGAAAACAAGGCATTAATGCCCTTTCCCAAAGCAACACCTTGCTTTGTTAATATATAAGCTTGAAAAGGTTGTCCACCGGTAGAAAAGGGGGTTATTGCATTAAAATACTGACCTCCCACAGACAAGGCAAGAGTGTCTTTGTATTTTTGTTGCTTGTGCATTGGCTTTAACATTATATGCAACACTATGGATTCAAAAAACCAGTACAAGGCCATGCATACAACAGCCAAAATTACCCAAGCGATTTTCAGTTCTTTTAAATTTTCCAATAAATTATCCGCACCTGTGTTAAAGAATATAAATCCTATTACTACTGCCGCACAAGTGATGATAATAAAAATATTTAATTTATTTGATTTCACTTAAGTTTACCTTTATTAAAATAAATCACGCATCATAAGATGCGTGATTTATTTTAGCACAATAGTATACAAAAAACAACCAAAGCTAATCTTTCTTGGCACTAGTGCAATTTACTGCTTTGCAAAAGGCTATTAAGTTCGTTCCTTACTTCTTCCACACTGTTTGATACTGTATTTGTTGCATCTGATATTTCCCCTGTAGAGGAAGCAAGTATCTGAATTTTGGCATTTACGTTTTCTACAACGCTAAGCAGCTCTTCCGCTTCTTTTGCGATGGTTTCCACTGCTGATTTTATTTGTGCATTTGCATCTCCGCTCAACTCAGCGGTAACTTTCGAATCCGCCGCCAAGGAATTGATTTCGCTGGCAACTACCGCAAATCCTCTTCCCGCATCTCCCGCGCGGGCCGCTTCTATGGATGCATTGAGGGCAAGCAAGTTCGTCTGCTCGGCTATATCTACAACTTTTGCATTGTTATCCACCAAGTCATTTAAGTTTTCTTTGATTTTATCTACCGATACTTTCAATTTCTCACAGAAATCTGATACACTTAACATTTCTTGAGATACTGAACCGGATTCAGCGGCATTTTGAGCATTTCCGTCAATAACTTCCCTAACCGACTCACTGAGTGTTTTAAAATGATTATTTATTCCGTCTATTGTATTTATAAGCTCTTTTTGCTGTACTTCAAGCATTTCTTTTTCTTGCTCAACCATTTCTTGTGCTAAGCGTTTTTCGCTTTCCACAAGGTCTTTTAGGTAATGCACGCAATTGTATTTATTGTTTGCACCGTTATATATCGCTGTCGCCATGGTTATGCATTTTCCGTAGCCGCATGATGAGCAGTTTATTTTTCTGGACTCTTCCGTTGTCTTTTTCATTGAGTTGAAAATCTCGTCAAGCTCTTTTTCGGACGGTATTTTTATTTTGCAATTTTCCGATCTGTCCGTGTAATTTCGCAAATAATCGTTTAGATTCAATCTTGCGAACTGCTTATTAAGAGCGTCCAATCTTTGTTTAGGTGTAGACGGTCTCGACCAAGCGCTTTTCTTCGTATTCTTTTTTACACTTTCTTGAATACTGTGAATATTGTAGAGCGGATCGTCATTTCCGCTTACCTCAGGATCCGTTCCGGTTCCGCTTATACAGCCGTTTTCACAATTAAGCGCATCAATAAACAAGAATGGGGTCTTTCCTTCGGCAATTTTGTTTTTGTTTGCCTGAATGTAGTTATACATTCTTTTTTCGCCTTCTATCTGACGAATAAAGACTTCCCCACCGAGAAGCCAATATACATTTTCCTTCAAGCCTCCCGGCATAGGGTAAATCGATCCCAGTCCATATTCAATCTCATCCGTGTAAGGCTCAGCCATAAGATTATTGTCCATAATATATTTCATAAGATGCTTAAATGTTACATTATAATTTACATAGCCGGCATTATTAGGATCGTCTATTTCCATTTTCTTTGCTATACAAGGGCTTATAAAGGCAATCTTATCCCTTATTCCCATTTCTTTTCTTGCGTATATTGCCGAACACATCATTGGGCTTTGCACAGGAAAAAGCCTTGGAATAAGTTCCGGCACATATCTTTCTATATAGCCCACTACTGCCGGGCAAGGCTGCGATATTCCCCCAAGGAAGTTGTTCCTTTGTATATAATTGATATAAGCCCAAGTTGTTATATCTGCGCCGAAAGAAACGCTTATCATTCTTCTTACTCCAAGCTTTTTAAGACCGCCCAGAACTCTTTCATATTCTCTCGGATAGTCAGCCTTAAACGCAGGTGCAATCAAAATTGATATCGGAACTCCATTTTTTAAATCCTCAAAAAATTGCTCTGTATCGTCCGTATATTCCCTTGCATTGTGCTCACATGCATCAAAACAGGCCCCACAAGATATGCATTTTGTACCGTCTACTATAATTTTTGTGTTACCATTCTCATCGGGTTCCGTGGACACGTTGGCTCCCAGCGTGCTACATACCGATATACATTTGTTACATCCGACACACAAGTCGTTTGTAAATACATGAGATAATTCTCCATTCATATTAGTTACCCCCAATTCATCGTACTACCAATAACATAATTATAGATATTCCTTTTTAATAATTGATTAAAGCCAAATAACAATTTGTTAACTTTTTGTAAACAATTTGTTAACATGCGTTTTTTCCTTTCTTGACATATTTTGTCTCAAGGCATTATTCTATTGTTAGTAAAATGTTAGGATGTTTATGTTATGGAGAAAACAAACAAAAAGAAATTATTTCGTATTCTTATTATTGTGGCAATTGTAATTATCGCTTTACTGATTGCCGTATCTGTTTTTTGTAAAAGACCAAAGTCCAGACTTTTGCTTTCTGTGTTGGACTTTAAAAACAATACAATGCAAAAGAATGATTTTCTTGCCTATGATGTGGACTTGATGGAGTTATGTCGCGAGTATTTTAATTCGGATGTTGAAATAAAGGGTGAAATGGGC
>CACZQX010000116.1 GCA_902783445.1 uncultured Lachnospiraceae bacterium | reverse complement strand
TTTCGTGATTATATGCAAAAATATAAAGGTGCATGTTACCACGCACCTTTTATTTTATCATATTTATTTGCTTTTTACAAACGAATTTAAGTAGTAGAAAGACCATGCATTAAGCTGTTTTTCAAACTCCTGAAGGCCCATTTTTTCCGGCAAAGTTTCCTTGCCCGAAAACAGATTTGTTCCCAATCCCAACCTGTCTCCTTCTATATCCGCACCCAAGGATGCAATAATCGTCGGATAAAGGTCGATTGTGGTAAAGGTTCTGTTTTGCAAAGCATCCTCGTCCTTTAAAGCATCTTCGCAATTAATAAAACAATTATATACTCTTCTGTCTTCATAGTCGATGCCAACGGTGTCGTAGTACTCACCTGCCATACTTATGTGGTCACCCACCAGCACAATAACCGTATCCTCGTAGAAATCCTGCGCCTTAATCCACTCTACAAATTCCTTAGCTTGCTTATCCGAACATTTTACAACGTTGGAATATTGCTCATCATACTCATTTTCACATTTGTCGCAAACATAGCCTTCCGGATTGTGTGTATCCACGGTTAACATTGTAAAGTTAAAGGGTTTATCTTCTTTTGAAAGCTCTGTGATTTTATCCTTTGCATATTTAAAAAGATATTCATCCTCAAAACCCCAGAAAACCATATAATCTTCGGGAATAAGTCCGTCAACTTTTGCCTGATTGTAATCGCATATTTCATAGTTGCAGTGAGTTTTGTAGAAAGTATCACGACCGGAAAATTTTGCTTGAGAACCGCACATAAACATCTGGTTATAACCTTCATCGGCAAGTATATCACCTATTGCCGTAACTCGTTCCATGGTTTTGCTGTCTTTGGTCATAACAATATCATGCCAGTTTGGCATACCGTAAGGAATTCCCGTTGATGAAGACATCATGGCTCCATAGGTAAAAGCCGTGCCCGGAACGGAATAAAAGCCTCCGAGACCCTCAGCCTTGTCGGAAAAACTTATGTTTTCTTTGGCATAGTCCGTTAAATTCGGAATCAAGTTGTCTTTGCTTTTTCCGCCGTTTTCTTCATCTGCCAAAGAAATCTCCATGGATTCCAAATAAACGAGAATGAGATTTTTCTTTTCTTCATCCTTTGGAAATGTAATGCTAACCTCTTCCGGATCTACGTAATTATCTTGGTATATTGTCCTTGGCGTGAATGCTTCGCTAATGGATTTAAAAACATCCAATTTTGCGTTTGCATATAAGATTCCCGCAAATATAAGCGCAATCTCGCCTATGTAAATAATCATATAGTGTTTGTATTTTAAAAACTTTCTGCCCCAAATTGTTATAAACAAATATACTGCTATAACAACTATAACCGGAGGCCAAAAAGCGCGAAACATAAAGTCGTTTGAAAACTCCGGATTCGAGCCTCCGATTGGAAGTGTCATTTGATAAAACATTGTGGCAAAAGTCACATGCCCGAAACTTTCAACACTCCACTTACAACTTGTAAAAAGCAACAGGCCGATAAGCAAAAATCCCGCCGGTTTTACACCTAACCAAAACTTATTTGGCTCTTTCTTTGCTTTCTTTTTATCTTTTTTTCTTTCTTCTTTTAATTCTTCTGTTTCTTCATCAATTACAGACATTTGCTGCCTCCCGACTTATTAAGTCATTTAAAAAATGTATAAAATCCTCCGACCCTTTAAGGTCGGAGGATAAGATTATTAATTAAGCTTAATTATCTGTATACACCCGAATCCGCACATATTTCTTCGCTGATTCTTTGAAGTGCTTGCGTACATTGATATGTTTCCAGTCCAAAAAGATATTGATGCATAAGCTCTGCATTATATTCCAGGTCTTTCGGTACTACGTTGTCGCTGTGTTCCACAGGGAATCCCATAGTATCTCCAAAACTGATATCAAGAGCCATAGCCAGTACATCAACCGCTTCGTCGGTATTCATGGAAGATACGATGAATTTATCCGCGTCGCTGTTCTGCTCCATAACCGCTTTCGCAACATCCGTCATTCCCGATACGCCACCGGACTTAACCGTGGATATCAATGTCTGTAAAACATATCTTTGGCGGGCTGTTCTTCCGTAGTCATCACGGAATTCCTCTCCCGTTACCTTATCGGTGAATGTGGTATATCTGTTTCTGCAATATGCGGTAACATAAACACCCGACATATTAACGGTTTGCTGACCCGAACCATCCGCTGCATAGGACATATCCGGAATATCACCGTAAATGTCATTTTCATCCAGGCCTTTTAAATCCCTGATTTCACGCAAATAGAAGTTTATTTGATCAACCTCGTCATCATTTACCGTAAGAACCAATCCACCTGCCGCATCGACGATTTTTTCAATACCACCGAAGTTAACCGTTACATAGTCCGTAATGTTTAAATCCCAATTGGTATTCAACATATTAACGGCCAATAGCGGACCGCCTCTAAAGTATGCCGAGTTGGCCTTATCATAAAAGATTTCTCCGGTATCACATACCATTTTCAGATATGTATCTCTAAATACCGATGCCATCTTTGTTTCGCCGGTTTTATTGTTGATACTCATTATCATAATGGTATCGGAATGGGTTGCTTTACCGAGAGTCTGCGTATCTCTGGAGTCAACACCGAATAGGGCGATATTGGTATAATCGCCGGAAATATTCAATCCGTCGTTTATTTCCACAGCATCGCTGTCAAAGTCCCTATCCCAGACATTTGCTTCGTACAAATCCTGAATCTGGCTTTTAATAAAGGACTTACCAAGGCTCGTTCCGGCTACCGCTTTGGCAAATTTGGTTTTCATTCCCGGAACAAACATAACAACCATTGCAAATACGGCAAATGCCGCAACAATGGAAATAATTACCGCAAGAACTATTTTTTTCTTTTTCTTACGTTTTCTTTTTAACTCTTCACGTTTGGCATTTCTTCTTGCCTGAGATTTTCTTTGTCTTCTTTCTTCTTCGGCATTGATATCATCCCAGTCATCGGATTTGCTGCTTTCGTAGTAATCATCCTCACGACCTTTTTCACGTGCTGCCCTACGTTCCGCTTCAAGACGTTTTTTCTTTTCGGCACGTCTTATTGCTCTAAGTTCTTCTTCTTGAGCGGCAAGACGTTCCTCTTCTTCAAGTCTTTTCTTTTTTGCAGCTTTCTTACGTGCTCTTAGTTCTTCCTCTTCTCTGGCACGACGTTCTTCTTCCAAACGTCTTTTCTTTTCGGCGCGTTTTCTGGCTCTTATTTCTTCTTCAGACAATTCGCGCTTCTTTTTTTGTCCTCCCCCGGAAGCTTTTTTCTTGGCTTCCTGAGCTCTGATTCTACGAAGCTTAATAAGCTCCATTTCCTCTTCTGTTAAATCAAACCTATCTTTTGACATAAAAACACTCCGATCTGCACCTGCTAAAATGCAGACAGTTTTTTATTGTTCATACATACTCAAATCTTTATGGTGTTGTGTTGCCACCTTGGCCGCCTTCGCCCTGGTCGCCTTCTTGGCTGCCACCGCCTTCTTGGCTGCCACCGCCTTCTTGGCCGCCACCGCCTTCTTGGCCGCCGCCTTCTTGGCCGCCGCCGCCTTCTTGGCTACCGCCACCTTCGCCGCTTCCGCCGCCTTCACTCGGATCTTCTTCCTGCTTATCCTTATCATCGTCCTCGACAGGAGGAGTTGTTTCTTTCGTAGTGGTCGTCTTCTCCGTAGTCGTGGTTTCTACCGGCGCTTCCGTCTCTCCTTCACCTTCATAATTATTTGTGGCTGTATAGTTTTCCATCTTGGCACTCAAATTCTTAAGCACCGTAGACGGAGTATATTTGTATTCCGTAAAGAGATAAGCATGCATTTCTTTCGCCGTGGAAAGGAGAGTATTACATGCAAGGGATGCACCACCATTAGGTAGAGTATATGAAATATACTCTGCAGGAAATCCCTGACCACCGTCAAATTGAACATCCATCATAAGCGGAACAAGGTTTATCATCTCTTTAAGTGTAAGACTTGACTTCATAAATGTATTATCTTCGGTGTTCTGCTTAATCAAATCTTTCATTGTGGATATAAGATCCGAAACACCCATACCTTTTGCTTTTTCAATAAGCTTGCTTATAACAAGTCTTTGACGTGCTGTACGACCGAAATCATTGTTAACCTGTGTTCCGTCTTCGCCGTAGAACATTACATATCTGATTCTACAATATGAAACCGCCTGAGCACCATTCAAATGTGTAGGACCTGCGCCCGAAACCATCTGAACATCCGCACCCGTCCAGTCGTTCAAGTCAAGCAAATAGTCATTTAACCAATATACTTCTTCGTCGGTAAGATTTACATCAACACCACCGAATGCATCAATAACATTTACAAGGCCCGACCAGTTGATTGTTATATAATCTTTGATATTTAAATCAAAGTTTTTGTTTAACATGTTGATTGCAGCCGTAGGACCGCCGTAAGCATAAACATCCGTAGCTTTTGCAAATGATGTTCCGCCGTCCTCGGTATCAAACTCAACCATTGTATCACGGTAAATCGATGCAATCTTAACTTCTTTTGTTTCATTGTTGATACTAAGAATCATGATTGTATCGCTGTTGTTGTTACGCGATGCATCATCGCCGTTTCTGGAATCCACACCAAAAAGAGCAATGTTAGTAAAGTCGCCTTCAAGCTCAACGTTTACATTTATATCGTCTTCATTAAAATCCTTGTCCAAAAGATACTTATCGTAGCCGTCACCTAAAATACAAGCTGCCAGACTTTGTCCGAAAGCGCATCCCGACATGGTCTTAATAAATTTCATTTTGGAGTTTTCGCCATATACAAGCCAAATGCCCAATATAAGGCAAAGAATCGCAAATATTTCAACGGCAAGCAAAAAAATCTTTGTGACTTTTTTTCTCCAAAGTCTTACAAAAAAGTTGTCTTTGGAATCTTCTCTTTCCCAAAAAGCCTTCTTTTCGCCGTCAAAGTCGTCATCGAAGTCGTCGTCGAAATCATCAAAATCAAAATCGTCAAATTTCAACTTATCATCTTTATCTCTTCTCAATTTAATATCCCCTTTGAGCTTATAGTCCTTCAGCTACATCTACAAGATAATGACCGTATGCGGTCTTCATAAGCGGCTCTGCCAGTTTGAGAAGCTGATTCTTATCGATAAAGCCTCTCTTATAAGCTATTTCTTCAATACAAGAGATATAAAGTCCCTGTCTTTTCTGAAATGTTGCAACAAAGTTTGCCGCATCTATTAACATGTCATGGTTTCCGGTATCAAGCCAAGCAAAGCCACGGCCCAATGTTTCAACCATCAAATCTCCGCGTTTTAAATACTCGTTGTTTACGGATGTTATTTCGATTTCGCCCCTTGCGGAAGGTTTAACGTTTTTTGCAATCTCAACAACATCATTGTCATAAAAATAAAGTCCCGGAACCGCATAATTTGATTTAGGATTAGCCGGTTTTTCCTCGATAGACAAGGCCTTTCCGTTTTCATCGAACTCAACTACACCGTATTCTCGCGGGTCTTTAACATAGTATCCGAAAATTGTAGCTCCTTTTTCTCTGTCGGCAGCTCTGAGCAAAACTTGCGAAAAGCTTTGGCCGTAGAAAATATTGTCTCCCAAAACAAGTGCCACATTATCGTTTCCGATAAATTTTTCGCCAACTATAAATGCATCCGCAAGACCTCTCGGACTTTCCTGAATTGCATATTCAAATCTCATACCCAGCTGTTCACCCGAACCGAAAAGTTCTTTAAATACAGGTAAATCTCTCGGTGTTGATATAATAAGTACCTCTCTTATGTTTGCAAGCATAAGTGTTGAAAGAGGATAGTAAATCATCGGTTTGTCATATACAGGCATAATCTGCTTTGAGATTGCCTTTGTAAGTGGGTATAATCTTGTACCCGAACCACCTGCTAAAATAATACCTTTCATGCCTTAAATCCTTTCATGTATTCAGCAATTGCGTCTTTCCAATCGGCAAATCTGAAATCTGTGTTTTTATTGAAGTTCTCGTTTTCAAGAACGGAATACGCCGGTCTCGTAGCCGCCGTAGGATAATCTTTTGTCAAAATGTAATTAACTTTTGTGCTTTTGTTTGCAAGTCGGAAAATCTCGCTTGTAAAGTCTGCCCAACTGCATACTCCCTCGCATGTACCGTGGTAAATGCCGTACTTTTCCGTATTTACAATATATTTGATTGCTCTTGCAAGCTCCATTGCACTTGTAGGTGATCCGAGCTGATCGCTTACCACATTTACTTCCGCATGGTCTTCGGACAAACGCATCATTGTCTTTACAAAGTTTTTACCGTCTCCGTACAACCAAGCGGTTCTTATAATAAAATATTTATCACAATTTTCTTTAACAAAGTTTTCTCCCGCAAGCTTTGTTCTTCCGTATGCGCTTATTGGATCCGGTTTGTCGCTTTCAACATAAGGCTTTGTCGCATCGCCTTTGAAAACGTAATCCGTTGAAATATGAACAAGTTTTGCGTTGTATTTTTTTGCTGCAACAGCGAGATTTTTAGGTCCCAAGGCATTTATTGTATAAGCCTTTTCTTCCTCCGATTCGCAATTATCGACCGCTGTATATGCCGCACAATTTATAACCGCATCCGGTTTGTGCTCGGAAATCATTTTATCAACAGCTTCAGCATCTGTAATATCCAAAGTAAGTTCTGTGCCGAAATCCGTATTTATAAGGCTTACATCTTCGCCTTTATAAACTTCGTTAATAGCACGGCCAAGCTGACCGTTACATCCGGTAACCAATATTTTCATCAGTTTTTAACTCCTCTGCATGCCCAAAATTTATTTACGATAAAGTTAAAAGGAACCGTTATAAACAAGTTGATGATAGGACCCACATAACTCGATACATGAATAATGTCAATCCATACGTATAACATTACATTGTTTATAATAAGGCCCGAAAGGCCGTAAGTAACAAATGTTCTGAGTAAAACTCTCCACTTGTTTCTTTTTTCCCCCTCTTCCGGTTCGAATACATATCTATAATTCCAGAAAAACGCACTTAAAACATTAGCAATAAAACCAAGAGCGTTTGCCAAAATATAATGATCGCGACCACCGATTAACAAACACAATGCGTAAACTACATAATATGCTATTGTATTAAACAAACCCGCCATGCCAAACTTAAAAAATTGCACAACCTTGGCAATCGTCGGTGCTGTTAGTTCTACATGAAATGCCCTTAATACCTTGTCCGTTGCCGCTGTGATATTCTTATCAAAGGCAAGCCAGTATTTATTAACAACTTTCATATGTCTCTCCTTGGATAAGGCAAATGCCAATCCACTCCAAATATCCCTAATACTCTACATTTCATTTTCATGCTTTTCTTATAAATTGACAAAGCATAATAGCGAATGCCGATTTATTATTTTACCACATTTCAATCAATTCTTACAATAGTCAAAAAAAGCCCTGTTTTAGCCACTTTAACGATTTTGCTTTAATTTACTGAAAATTTTTGAACATTTTGTTTTGACAAAATAAGCCATCTTTCCATATCTCAAAGATTTAGAAGAATCCTTATTTTTAAAAGCTGTCATTATTTTTTCAAGCTTGGGATTGTCGCTGTTCATATAGCTTGACAATTCGCAAAAAAGCTCGGAGTCAAAAACATGCTCCAGCCATTTTTTTCTGTCCGAATTATCCATACCGCTTCTTTTATCGCAATTTCTTGAGATTGCGGAAAGCAGATATCTTGCATAAATCAAACTTATGTCGTTTACGGACTTCTCATCGTTTACATCCAACTCTTTCAAACTTTCAAGAAGTACTTTTACTCTTCTTTCGTGAAGTTCAAAATAGTCTTTTCTGAAAAGGGCCGTAACACTGTTGGTATTCCTTATATTGTATTTGTAAGGATAGCCCTCGATTATCTCTAATGAAGATATATTCTTGTAATAATCCACATTAAACAAGAAATCTTCTATCATATTTACATTCTCAAAATATAAATTTGCTTCGCTTATTATGCTTCTTTTGTAAGCTTTATTCCAAGGATAGCCAAGCATTGTTTTTCTTTCCAAAGGAAGAAGCATTTTTCTTATTTTTTCTCTGTCTGATACAAAACAAGGATTCATGGAAATATCCACGCTGTTAATAAGACTGTCGCCTTTATAGTATATTTCGCTGTGTCCGTAGATAATCAAATCCGCACCGTTTTTTTCAATTGCCTCGTTAAGCCTCAAAAGTAAATCCTTTTCAATATCGTCATCGCAATCGAAAAATAGTACATATTCACCCTTTATATGCTTTAAGCCTTCGTTTCTTGTAAGGGCAGGTCCGGAATTTGCATCCTTAAATACAATTTGCAGTCTTTCATCTTTTCCTTCGTAAGATTTAAGCAAAGCAGCCGTATCGTCCGTGGATTTGTCGTCTACCGCGATTATTTCAAAGTCTTCAAAGCCCTGACCAAGCACCTTGTCTATCATGTTGAGAGCAAGCTTTCCTGCATTATATATGGGAATTACAATACTGAATCTCATACTAATCAAGCTCCTTATTTGCAAGTTCCAGTGCCTGTTTTATAACAACATGCATGTCGAGATATTTGTACAGACCCAGTCTTCCGCCAAAAATCACCTTGTTGTCGGCGTCTGCAAGTTCTTTGTATTTATTGTAAATCTCTTCGTTTTTTGAATTATTAAGGGGATAATATCCTTCCATGCCTTTTTTCCAAGCCACGGGATACTCTCTTGTTATGACGGTCTTGTCCCCTGTTCCGAATTCAAAATGCTTATGCTCGATTATTCTGGTGAAAGGCGTCTCAAAGTCGGTATAGTTAACCACCGCATTTCCTTGATAGTTGTCTTCATCCAAGATTTCCGTCTCAAATCTTAAACTTCTGTATTCCAATTCGCCGAATTTATAGTCGAAATATTCATCAATCATGCCCGTAAATATGACTTTATCCGCCATATTAAGGAATTCTTCTTTGTTTTCGAAGAAATCCGTTTCAAGCCTAACTTCCGCATTTTCAAGCATTTTTTCGATGATCTTGCTATAACCGCCTATAGGGATGCCCTGATATCTGTCATTAAAATAGTTGTTATCGTATGTAAAACGAACCGGCAACCTTTTGATAATAAAGCTTGGAAGCTCATTGCAAGGTCTGCCCCATTGTTTTCTTGTATAGCCTTCCACAAGCTTTTCGTAAATATCTTTTCCCACCAAAGAAATAGCCTGTTCTTTCAGATTTTTAGGCTCTTTTATTCCCGCCTCACAAACCTGTTTTGCTATTTTTTCCTTTGCCTGCTTTGGTGTAATAACTCCCCAAAGCTTGTTGAAAGTATTCATGTTGAAAGGAAGATTGTAAAGTTCATCCCCGAAACGTGCCACAGGTGAGTTTACATAATTATTGAACTCCGCAAAATTATTTATATATTCCCATATTTCCTTATCGGAAGTATGAAAAATATGGGCACCGTATTCATGAACGTTTATGCCGCATACTTCCTTTGTATAAACATTTCCGCCTATATGATTTCTTTTTTCGATGACAAGACATTTTTTCCCGCGTTTTGTTGCCTCATGGGCAAAAACCGCCCCGAAAAGACCGGCTCCAACTATAAGATAATCGTACATTTTTCCCTCTTAAAAACTCTTTTTGTATTTTTTCTTGAAAAGCTTTGCCCCCAAAAAAGCAAAAGCTTTTTTTATTATTTTTTCACCTTCGAGATTAACAACCTTGACTTCTTTGCATTTATAATCCTTCTTCTCTATCCAAACATTAAGAAGAATCTCGCTGACACGTCCGAAAAGACGCTTCTGAAAATCCGTATAATCCGAAATATCTATACGTTTTTCAAGCTCATAAAGAATGTCAAACAACCATTTGCAGTAATCATCCAACATTTCCTTTTTCATAATAAACATGTTGAACATATGAGCTTTTTTAGCTTTTACCACGTTATCAAAGCTAAGTACATCCACCGGATACTTTTCAAGGATTATTTCTCTTGTAAGGTCCAAATCCTTTGCGTTTAAGGTATTTGCATAATGAGAATAAATCGTCTCGATCATGTAATTTCGTACCCTCGGAACAATAATATCAGCGTCTTTTAAAAGACATGCAATATCATCTTCTCCCAGTATCATGGCAGACTTTTTATTTCCCTTTGAATCCGTGTAGTCAAATCTGCTTGTTCCTTTAAAATATCTTCTGTAATGCACCAAACCCAAATAATCGCAAGTCAGGTTTTTCCATGCCCAGTAAATACCGGTTAACTCGCAAAACAGCGGATTCTTATCGGATATATTATCTCCCGTGTTATCTCCCTCAAATCCGATGGGATTTTTCCCTTCGCATCCCACGTGAAGAGGCAGATAACAATCATCTTTCGGCACGTCATATTTTTTGTGCGCCGCAATTAGTATTTTAAGCTTCATTTTTTCCTCTTTTTTTCACTATATTCGCCATAAATTATACCATATTGACATTTAATGTTCAATTGACAAACAACCCCAAAAAAAGTACACTTATAGCATGATTTATATCATTATGGGGAAGCTTTATGTATAGTAGAAAATCTATAACAAAGCAGAATGTTGTTTTGCTTTTGCTGGACTGTATATCCATTTTTATCAGTCTCAACATTTCTGTTTTTATCAGATATAAAATAAACAGTACCGACTATTATTATGCAAGTATGCATTACAGTGACATCTACGGATTGTTGCTTATTTTTGGTTTTTCTTATTTTCTTCAAGTTGTTATTTTCAACCTAAACTTAAATTTCAGAAACAACGGGATTTTAAAGGAATTTCTTGTAGCGGTTAAAATCAATGTTTTCCTTGCTGTTTTGGCAACATTCCTTATGTATATATTGCGTGTTATAAGACTTGATTTCTCCCGTGGTATCTTTGTTATTTTCTTGATTATAAACTGTCTCATAACCTTTGCTTTGCACAGACTTTATTACAATTCCTTGAAAGCCTCGGCAACAAAAGGCTACAACAGACGCCAGCTGGTTTTAATCACCAATATGGAAAAAGTTGATTATCTTATTTACGAAGCTTTTTCCGAAGAACAGCTGGAATACAAAGTCTGTGCCATTGCTCTTTTGGACAGAGACAATTACTTGGATGTTAAAAAAGTTGACGGTATACCTATTATAGATGCCCAAACGGAGCTTATTCCTTATTGTATTTCACAAGTTGTGGACGAAGTATTTATAAAGGTTCCCGACTATCAAATGGGCGAGATTAACAACAGCATCAACCAAATTGTTTCCATGGGTATTACAATCCACGTAAATGTTGATTTGTTTGAAAATGACTTGGCGGCCCAAAAAACCATAACTTCCATAGGTAACTTATTTGCCGTAACATTTGCCAATAATTTTATGACTTTCAGGCAACGTTTTTCCAAACGACTCTTGGATATAGTGGGCGGACTTGTAGGCTCTGCCATTGCTCTGGTTTTAACGGTGATTTTCGGTCCTTTGATTTTTATCGAATCGCCGGGTCCGATTTTCTTTAAGCAACAAAGAGTAGGCAGAAACGGGCGATTCTTTAACATATATAAATTCCGTTCCATGTATCCGGATGCGGAGGCAAGAAAAGCCGAGCTTATGGGAAAAAACGACATGCAAGGTTTTATGTTTAAAATGGAAAACGATCCGAGAATAACAAAAATCGGTAAATTCTTAAGAAAAACAAGTTTGGATGAATTTCCTCAATTCTTCAACGTTCTTAAAGGCGATATGAGTCTTGTGGGAACAAGACCACCGACGGTAGACGAATACGAACACTACGAAAGTCACCACAAAATGCGCTTATCCGCAAAGCCGGG
>CACZQX010000115.1 GCA_902783445.1 uncultured Lachnospiraceae bacterium | reverse complement strand
TGCGGGAGAAGGGACTTGAACCCTCACGTCGTTGCCAACACTAGATCCTTAGTCTAGCCTGTCTGCCAATTCCAGCACTCCCGCAAAGCAAGAACTATATTACCACAAGAACTTTTTATGTGCAAGTACTTTTTTCAAGTTTTTTCAACTTTTTTACTTCTTAAAAATTCCTTCATACCATCTCCAATACAATTTCCGATTTATTTTGTAGAGCAAAGCCGAAAAAAGTAAGGCCATGGCGAAAATGGTTACATAGCTTATTATAGTTATATAAATCGGCAAATTGTATACATCAAGGAAAAAGTAAGGAATATATTTTCCGTGAATAACGCCGGTCAAAATCAGTGTGACGATAATAGCAGCATAAAGCAGCACGTAGGCCGTTCCCGCAATCAAATTTTTAAGCTTAAGCTTTCCGATAGGCGTATCGTTAAAAGCAAAAGAATAAATCGCAAGAATCGGAATAAGAATATGCATAAAGAACATATCCGGTCTGAAAATACGCAAATGTGCTTCAAAAACCGGCAATTGACTAATAATCACAACCGCCAAAATAAGGCACTCCGCCACAGCGCAGGAAAGCCTGATAAAGTATATAACGCGCCTTGAAATCTCCGTTTTTCTCTTAATTTCATAGATATTAATAAAAAGGCAGCAACAAGTCAAAACAGTTGTGTAGATTGTGCCATCGACAGTCATCCACCTAAGAGCCAAAATGCCGGTGTTTTCCAGGCTGAACATATAAAGCATGGCAAAAATTCCACCTGCCACAATAACAGAGGAAATCACAATATTAAGAATCTTTTTTCTGTTGAATATTTTGTCGAATTTCTCCAAATAATTTTCGCTATTCATTATCCTGCTCCGCCTTCAAAGAATCTTGATATTTATCGATAACAGCGTAGATGTCCTTATTCGGATCATCCATCATCTCTATGGTCGTATCCAGCTTAAGTAGCTTGCTTTGCGTAGCGGTTTTCATCTCCCATTTTGGCAAACCCTCGCCGTTAGGGTCTCCGCTCTTAACAAAGTTTGCCCAGTATTTCACCATTATGTCCGATAAAGCAAAGTCTTCATCGTCGTAAAGGCCCGGATGACGCCACAAATTGCCGTAGGCATAAGGCATCTCGCCGGAATGATAGTTAGAAAGAGAATCGTTTGTCTTTGTAAAATAGTACTCAAAGCAAGGTTTGCCCTGCGCTATCAAGTAGTTGTTCCAAAGCTCGTGGGAATAGCTAAACCATGTTGCGGAATAAACCGTGTTTAATGCTCCCTTGGCATCTCCCAATTTATCAATTACAAAGTGTTGATCACGTTCAGGCCAATCCGCCGGCACAACTTCTGCCATTTCTTCGGCATAATCACCCACAACTTCTCTTAAAAGCTCAACATAGTTTTCGCTTGTAGCTTCTTTATCCATCATAAAAGGATCGCTTTCTTTAGCGTTAAAGCCGTTAAGAAGAGCCTGTTCGTGGTTTTCTCCCTTAAGATATGTAAGATAAGGCTGCTCCGTAAGGGCATATCCGTCAATGGTTATGGCCGTTTGCTCGCTTTCGCTGTTAATCAGGTCCTCAGCAGGGATGTCCATAAGCTCCGCCGATGATGAAACACCGAATTCTTCTCTGAGCTTTTCCCCTTCTTCCAAAGCCTTGTCCACGCTTCTGAAAGTATGATACGGCTCATATGCAACAATACCGCTGGATTCGGCTATGGCATATCTAAACTTTCCTTCCGTCAAAGGAGATACGCAAAGGGCATTAACGCTGGATGCTCCCGCCGATTCGCCTGCAATCGTGATTTTATCCTTGTCGCCGCCAAAGGCTTCGATATTGTCATAAACCCAGTTAAGTGCCGCAATTTGGTCCAAAAGACCGTAATTGCCCATGGAGCCGTTTAAGCTCTCATCTTTTAAATCCTCTGCCGTATAATTGGCCAAAGTGCCCAGTCTGTAAGCAAAGTTAACAACAATAACTCCCTCTTTTGCTAGGTCCTCGCCGCGGTATTCCGTATATGAAGATGTACCTATTTTTAAGCTTCCGCCGTGAATAAAGAAAAGCACCGGAAGTTTTTCCTCATCTCCCGCCTCGCGCTCCGGGGCAAAAACATTAAGATATAAGCAATCTTCGCTAAGTTCTTCCACATATTCATCCCCGAATTTAAACTCGTAGTCATGATAACCCAGAATGTGGAAAAGAGAATCAACAAAAGGCGAATCCACCGGCTGCATTGCCCTCGGTCCGAAATGATCGCAAGCGCGCACTCCATCCCAGCTTTCGGCTTCTTGCGGCGCCTTAAATCTAAGCTCGCCCACAGGGGCCGCCGCATATGGAATGCCCGCATAAACCTTAACGGATTTGTCCTCATTGTAAACTCCGGTCAAATCACCCTGCTTTACATGCACAACAGCCGTAACTTCCGGGTTTTTGTTATCCACCGCCGGCACTCTTTTATATGGCGGCGATGTAAGAGACAGATTAAGTAAAATCACGGCAATAAAGGCCAGCCACATAATAAGGCCTTTTTTCTTGTTAAATTTGTCGCGGTTTACAAAGATGATGCGAATCGCAATCATGGCAACCGCTGCCGCGATAGCGATAATCCATCCCAAAATAATATTTTTGGACAGTTCCAGCATAAGCAAGTTTATAACCGAAACTATCACTACCCAAATTGCAAAAGCCATATTTGCCACTCCTCTCGGATGCTTTAAGCAAATTAAAAACCTTCAAATACCAACCTATAAAATGTCTATGTTTAGATTATAATTGGCATCTATAGGCAAATGCAAGCAATTTATA
>CACZQX010000114.1 GCA_902783445.1 uncultured Lachnospiraceae bacterium | reverse complement strand
GCTGAATCAAAGAAGATAGTAAGTACGCTCGGAAGTGGGTAAACTCCGCAAACAACTACCTTATCAACTTGATTCGGAACTTCAACTTCATTGTCAAGATGGTCAACAATTACATGTGTTCCGTCTGCTTGTGTTGTATCTTCTGCGTCAGAAGATGAGTTTTTGTTGCCGCATGCCGCAAGTGATAAAACCATCACAAGAACAAGCATAAGACTAACAACTTTGATAATCTTTTCTTTCATATTAGATACCTCTTTTCGTTTACTTTAAATACTATAAACATCAATATTTTATAAGTATTTTTTAATATATGAAAAATCCGAAGTTAAATCCGGAATTTCATCCCTGTAGATTCTTCCCGAAAAGCTTTCGCTTGGAAGAGAAATAAATTTTGCACTGTCCGGGCAAATTGCCTTATAAAGCGGATCTGCAATAATCGTTTTTGCATTTCTCAACTCTTTACGTATATCATCTTCATAAGGCGTAATTTTATCTTTGTCACGAAGATAATATTTGTCTATTTCCGTAGGACAAAGAACTTTAACGCCTTTGCCGCATGTAAGTTCTATGGAACTTGCCAAAGAAATGCTTGTGATAGCTTCGCCTATTACTGCAATATCTTCTCCCGGAAGGTTGGATTTGCAAACAAAATCCGGAAAATCCGGGTCCGTATATACTTTTTTTATCGTATCCGCAAGTAAAGCGTTGTAAATACCCTCTATTGGCGTTCCTACAACGTATGGTGTAGCAAAACGCTTTTTTAATACCTTTGCGACTTCCAAACCGGTGGAAGAGACAACAAGGTTAATATTGGCACTTCCGCTTTTTTCTATATCTTCGAAGCTTGTTCCCATAGTCCATTTGGAAATTATATCAAAGTCTAAGGAACTTGCGAAATTACAGATGGATTCGGCTTGTCCGTTGATTGAAAAATCCAGGGGAGTAAGTCCCAATATATTCATGGACGGCATTATTGTTTTCTTGACATTTACCTTCGGAATCCTTTCGGCAAAAGCGCTTAATGCCATATTTGCGCCTTTTACGTAAGTATTCATGCCGCTTGTGGGAATGCCGAAAACGGGAATTTTCAGCCTGTCTTCCAAAACTTTTGCAACGGCTTCAAAATCAAAACCTATCATGGCAGGTATGGGCGTTCCGCAAATAGCAACAAATTTTGGCTTCAAAGATTCGGCCGCTTCCGTAATATCTTCGATTAATTTGTTATCATCACCCATAACGGCTTCCATTTCCGATAAAGCGGAAATATATACCATGCTGTCCATTGTGTACCATCTCGGTTCGTCGTGAGTGCTGTATGTTGAGTTGCAACCGCTGGCATCGTGCATTACCACAAGTCCGCCAAGTTCGTAAAGAGCGGAGCAGACTCCGAATACATCGGCCGAATAGGTTGATATTATTGATGATGTCTGTTTCATGAGCAGTAGTCACACCCCAATCCTTTGATTTGTACAAGTTTGCACATATCTTTTTTATTTTTGTAAGCGTCTTTCATATAGTTAATGCTTTGAATTATGGCATCGTAGCCAAACATTCCGCCACCTTCAACCACGTTAACGAAATGATTTGTATTTGTAAAATATGCAGCCTTTTGACCCACTGCCAAAATATCGCTTTCTTCTTTTGATGCAAAGAAACGCATTTTTGCATGAACCGTAGGGAAGAGAAGCAAATCCGGATGATTTTTTTGTAAGTAGTCAAAATCATTTTTTTCTTCGCCGGTAAAGGAATCGGCAAATATATATTTAACATTCATTCCGGCTTTTAAAAGCATAATGGCAAGACTTAAAGGTCTTTGACAAAATGTGTAATCTATTGCGATTTCTTTGTCTTTGATAAGTTCTTTTAAATCCTTTAAAGCCATATCGCAATCTTTTCTTTTTTGGCTTGTGTCCGGCATATCAATTCCTAAGCTGTCACAAAGAAGTTTTAAAGAAGCATCGATTTCATCATAGTCATAGCTGAAAGGAAGATAAATATGCTTTCCTCCCAGTTGTTCACTCATTAAATCACCTGCTGCCTTTGCTGCGGGATAATAAGAAAAGTAGAGTGAACTTTCGGCCATTTCCTGATAATCAATATAGCTTTTTTTATCTGTGATTTCATGAACTTTAAAACCGTTTTCGTTTAAAATTTCCAATAAGTCACTTGATTTAAGAGTAGGCAAATCGTTTCCGATAATTGCTACGCTGTTTTTACTTAAATCACGCTTTTTAAGAAGCTTATATAATCTGCTTCTCATTATTTGATCCGGTGTCAAACCGCTTTTTCTCATTATTGGATTCATATAACAATCCGTAAAGTCGATGTCAGGAAAACGCTTTGCAATCTCCGCATATATCATATCCAGGTCGCAGCCTGTAAAATGATGTACACAGCTTGTATAAACAAGGACGGCCGGAGGACGTTTAGGCAATTTGTTGATTATATCCGTAACGCCTTCGATTACCAAATCTTCCAAATCTCCGTCCAGCAAGTTGCTTTCTTTGACTTCGACGGTTGAAAATCGCTTTTCGGCATGCATTTCGGCTGCCGTTAAAACAACGCCTCTAAGGCAGCCCGCAGCACAGACAAATATCTGATGAGCCTCGGGTATAAGCATACCTGTATGGACAATATTCCAGGTGCCCCTTGCCGGTGCCGAATATTCAAGGCCCGATTTAAAAGGAGCGGGGAAGTTTGCCTTGGCGATTTCTATTTCTATATCATTTCTTTCAATGTCATCTCTTAGACTTTTTAACATTGCAATGCCTTTCTTTTAAAAATCTGTTTTTAGATTTATTATTTATTGCATATATCAAGGATGCTTTTTGCCAATGTTCTGTATTCATCGGCCATATCACTGTCAGGAAAAGCTTCCACGACGGTTTTACCTAAATCTTCGGCATCCTGTACTTTGTCGCTTCTTGAAAGAGTGCCGATTATGGAAGAATGTATATCATCGGCCAATTCTTTGACTTTTTCTTCTTCGTTTTTAACATTTCGTTTGTTTAAAATAATTCCACCAAGGCTTGCATAGCCTCTGCCTTTGAAATTATCGATAGCACAGGCAATGTTTGCTGCGGCATGAATTGCCATGTTTTCACCTGATGTGATAACAAATACTTTGTCTGCGTAGCCGCCGCGCATAGGCATTGAAAAACCGCCGCATACAACGTCGCCCAGTACATCATAGATAACAACGTCCGGATTGTATTTTTCGTAGGCTCCTTTTTGCTCAAGCTTTTCCAAAGCCGCAATTATACCGCGTCCGGCACAACCAAGCCCGGGAGTGGGACCGCCGGCTTCAACGCAGACAACTCCTTTGTATCCGATAGTTAACATATCATCAAGGCTAAAGTCATCTTTTTTGTCGTGAACCAACTCAAGTACGGTTGTTACTTTTTCTTTACCGTGAAGGCTGATTGTGGAATCGGCCTTTGGATCGCAACCTATTTGCATTACTTTGTAACCCATATCCGCAAGTGCGGCTGAAATATTAGAAACGGTAGTGGATTTTCCGATACCGCCTTTTCCGTAAACAGCTATTTTAATCATTGATAATAACCTCCGATTATTCTATTTTAACCAAATTTTATATTTTTGCAAAAACCGTTTTAACGTTTACATCCGGCAAAACACCAAGCTTTTGCGACAAATCGTTTATTTCACCGACTGTTCCGTCTAAGGTTATGTTGATGATGTAGAGGCCGAATTTTTTGTAAGGAAGGCCCATACGTCCCACAAGTAAATTGTTGTAGTCATGAAGTATGTTATTTACTTTTGAATACATTTCGTTAGTTGAAGAAATAATCGTTATTCCCGCAATGGCCCTTTTATTACTGTCAAAAGAACTGCTTGCATCATTTGTATTGATATCAAGGGGAATAACATTTTGCATCACATTTCCTTCCGTTTCGATTTCACCGATAACGGCATTAACACCAAATGCTTTTCTTATCATATCTTCGTTAACAAGGCTTGCGGTATTGCCGAAGTAAGACACACCGCCTCTTGTAAGGATAAGGGATTTGTCAGCACGCTGCAGGGCGTGAGCCGGGTAGTGGGTGTTGAAAATGCAAGCCATATTTTTCTTGTGTACCAGATTTGTCATGGCATCCAATACAACCAATTGGTTTTTAAAATCAAGATTGGATTCCGGCTCGTCAAGAATAAGCAATTCCGGTTCCGATGCCAGAGCTCTTGCGATTAAAACCATTTGAAATTCGCCGCCGCTCATGTTCGAGCACTTTTTATCTTTTAATTTGGCTATATCCAAACTTTCCATTATTTCTTCGCAAATTTCGTAATCGATTTTTCGCGGAGCGTTAAATACACCGATTTTGCTGCTTCTACCAAGTAAAACCGTTTCAAAAGCGCTATAGGCGCTGCTGGCACTTTTTGCTTGAGGAACATAAGCCATTTTGCTCCAAAGTTTTTTTGGAGACATGCTTTTAATGTCTTCGCCGTCTATGTAACTTTTACCGTTTTTCCATTTAAGCATGCCCATAAGGGCGCGAAGAAGAGTGGTTTTTCCAACGCCGTTGGGGCCCAGTATTGCAAGAAGTTCCCCTGATTTAACTTCAAAATTTATATCATTTAAAACATTTGCTCCTTTTGAATAAGCAAAGTTTCCGTTTTCTACTTTAAGTATCAAATCTGCCACCTCCCATTTCTTCTCATAAGGAAAATAAAGAAAGGTGCACCTACTATTGCCGTTAAGATGGAAACCGGAATTTCCGCGGCGGTAGCGGTTCTGGCAATTGTATCAACCACAATCATAAACACGGCTCCAAAACTGATGGAGGCGGGGATTATGGATAAATGATTACCGCCGAATGCCATGCGGCACATATGAGGTATCAAAAGACCTACCCAGCCAACTTGCCCGCAAAGTGATATGCATGAAGCGGTAATGGCAGTTGCGCATATTATGATTATTATTCTTAATAGTCTTATATTTACGCCGCTGGCTTTTGCTTCGTCATCGCTTAAAGGAAGAAGATTCATACGCCATCTGAGTAAAAACATAATTACAATGCCTACTATTATTGCGGGAGCACCGAATAATAAAGAAGTGTAATTGGCTTTATCCAAACCTCCCATTAACCAATAGGTGATGGATGGCAATTGGGATTCGTCGTCAGCAACGAATTTAACCAAAGATACCAAAGCGGTAAACAAAGAACCTATCATAATACCGCTGAGTACGATAGAGCCAAGACCACGACCTTTTCCTGAGCCGGAAAGCCAGGTTAAAAATACGGCTACGGCGCCAAAAGCAAGGCTTGTTAACTGCATGCCTACCATGCCGAGTCCCAAAAGTATTCCCAGTGCTGCGCCAAAGCTGGATCCGCTGGCCACACCCAAAGTATCCGGAGTTGCCAGTGGATTTGCAAAGAGACTTTGAAATGCGCAACCGGCGCAAGAAAGTCCGGCACCTACCAATATTGCAAGTAAAATACGCGGCATTCTGATTGTCCAAATGGTTTTGTACATGATTTGAGAAACTTCATAATCGGATGAAAATTTGCTCATAATCGTATCAAAAACTTCCGATGGACTAATGCTGATTCTGCCGATACAAAGTGCAATAAATAGAGCGGCAATGGGCATTATTATTAATAATATTTTCCAATGGAGCTTTAAAACTCCTATTTTTCTTGTTTTCATTTCGATATGAGATTAGAGTAAGCGGTTTTTGAACTTACACCTTTCAACTTTCCTATTTTTCCCGATAAAGCGCTGATGTCATCTTGGGGTGCATCAATGGCAATACTGATTATACTTATGTTTTTTTCACGATATGGTATTCCCATTCTGCCGATAACATATTTGCTGTATTGATGCAGGAGTTCGTTCATTTCACCCACTGATTCGGGATTTTCGATAATAATACTGATAACAGCTACGCGTGTTTCCATAAAAACCTCCGTAAAAAAAGAACAAGCCGTGTCCAAAGACACAGCTACGATTTAGTCAATAGATTTACCTGCGTCTTTTACCTCAAAAATATTTTGGTATCAGAACATTTTTAAATGTATCATTTTAAATACAATTAGTCAACAATTGTTTTTTATTTAACAAATTACATATTGTTTCGATAGGCTTAACTCGGTATTTCAACCATAGGTTAATACTAATCGGATAATGCTTTTATTATAATAAAAAAGCGGAAAGGAGAAAATGCAAATATATTGAAATAAATAATTGTTTATGGTAGTCTAACATAGTGAGATTTAAGGTTTTTTAGGTAATAAAGCATATGAGTAAGGAATCAAAAAAATTAATTGCCAACAATAAAAAGGCATTTCATGATTATTTTATAGAAGAAAAATTCGAAGCGGGCATCAGCCTTGCGGGTACGGAAGTCAAATCCTTAAGAATGGGCAAATGCAGCATTAAAGAGGCTTTCGTTAAGATTGAAAAAGGTGAAGTCTACATCTACAACATGAATATTTCTCCTTATGAAAAGGGAAATATTTTCAACAAAGATCCCATTAGAACAAGAAAACTCTTGCTTCACAAGCAAGAAATCAGAAAATTGATAGGCAAACAAAAAGAAAAAGGTTATACCCTTATTCCTTTGTGTATTTATTTTAAAGGATCTTTGGTTAAAGTTGAAATCGCCCTTGCAAAAGGTAAAAAGCTTTACGACAAACGTGAAGATATTGCAAAAAAAGACGCAAGACGCGAAGCAGAGAGAGATTTTAAGGTTAAGAATCTTTATTAGAGGTAAAAAATGAAACAGGATATGGTTACGGGCAGTGCATCGAAATCCCTTATTATGTTTGCGCTTCCTATGGTATTAGGTAATATTTTTCAGCAATTATACGGCTTAATCGATACTATTGTGGTAGGTAATTTCGTTGGTGAAGATGCTCTTGCGGCAGTAGGTACATCAACGGCTTTGGCCTTTGTATTTATTGCGGTGGCAATGGGACTTTCCATCGGATGCAGCGTTGTTATATCACAGCTTTTCGGTGCCGGATCTCTTAAAAGAATGAAAACAGCCATTTTCACATCTATTTTTATGATGATTGCTTTGGGCGTAATACTTACGATTGTTGCTTACAATCTTGCGGGAATAATGCTTGGTTGGATGCAGACGCCGGATAATATTTTTGCCGATGCAAAATCTTACCTTCAGATTTATACACTGGGATATATTGGATTATTTGTATATAACATCAGCAAT
>CACZQX010000113.1 GCA_902783445.1 uncultured Lachnospiraceae bacterium | reverse complement strand
TCTCTGGTGAACTCATCTTCGGAAGCTATTTCCACGAGATTGGCATTATACTTCTTTTTAAGCTCTATCTCGTCGTATTCTTCTTCCCCATCCTCGCACATAATAATAAGTACGCGGGACTTCTTGCCAAAATCGTTTTCATCAAGTGTTTCTTTTATGAATGTTGTTTTTCCGCTGTCCATAAAACCCGTAACAAGATAAACGGGTATTTCAAGATCTCTTTTTCCTAACATATTCCAAATAAAGCTTTTACGTCCGCTTCGTCGACTGTTGTGCCAATTACTACAAGTCTTCCGGTATAATCCGCGCTGCCTTCGCGTATCTCATAGTCTCCCGGAACCATATCAAACTGAATCCAGTTTCCATCCGTCAACTCTACAATACCCTTTGCACGAAGAATGCATTCGTATTTTTCTTCTTTTGTCAAGCTGTCGAGAGCTTTTGTAAGAAGGTCTTTGTCAAACTTATGAGCTGTTTCGATTCCGACACTGACAAAGGCGTCATCCGCATGATGATGGTGATGGTGATCGTGGTCATGATCGTGGCAACCGCAATCGCAATCTTCACTATGCTCGTGATGGTGGTGATGCTCGTGGTCATGATCATGATGATGTTGTTCATGTTCGTGCTCGTGGTCATGATCATGGTGATGATGTTCATGTTCATCATCCAACACAAGAGATACCTTTGCAAAAGCATCCGCAATTTTCTTAGCTTCTATATTTTCCCACGGTGTTGTAATAATATTTGCATCGTGATTTTTTTCTTTTATAAGCTTAATGCACTCATCAAGTTTTGCATCATCCAACTCTCCCGTACGGCTAAGTACGATTGTTGTTGCATTTTCAAGCTGGTCGTTAAAGAATTCGCCGAAAGCTTTCATCTGCTTAGCGGCACGTTTTGCATTAACAACAACAACTTTTGCGCAAATCTCCATAGGATGATTTTCGGCTGCGTTTTTAATGGCAAGCTCCACATCGGACAAGCCCGCAACGCCCGAAGGTTCGATAATAATTCTGTCAGGATGATATTCGTCGATAACCTTCTTCATATTTTCCGTAAAGTCCCCTGCCAAAGAGCAGCAGATGCATCCCGAATTAAGCTCGGACACTTCAATTTTTGAATCTTTTAAAAATCCGCCGTCGATTCCGACTTCACCGAATTCGTTTTCAATAAGAACAAGCTTCTCGCCTTCGTAAACACCTTCGGCAAGAAGTTTTTTAATCAATGTTGTTTTTCCGGCACCCAAAAAGCCTGAAAAAATCTCTACTTTTGTCATATTTTCACCTCGTTTTTTCTTTTAAAGCTTTCTCTTTTCTTTGTTCGGAGCGTATCCCATTAAAAAGATCTGATTTTATCCTCCGAATCATCGGTGTTATCTATAGATAAGATTCTAACATAATAACCGTTTTTTTCATTTACGGAAACGTAACAACGATCTCCGCATTTTTTGCCCAAAAGTGCCCTTCCGATGGGTGACTCGATACTAATATACCCTTGCAAGGATTCGCTTCTGATACTTGTTACCAGCTTAAACTTTTCCACCGAACCGTCATCTTCAAACTCGATTTCAACGGTATTGTTCATTCCCACTTCATCGGCATCGGAAGAATCATCGATAACTTCGGCAAATTTAAGCATTCTGTCCAAATACTTGATTCTGCCTTCGTTTTGATTTTTCTCTCTTTTGGCTGCGTAATACTCGTAATTTTCGCTTAAATCCCCTTGCGCTCTTGCTTCCTTTACGGCCGCAATAAGCTTCGGACGAAGTTCCAAAGTACGATATCTTATTTCTTCTTCGATTTTTTTTACATCGTTTTCGGTTAATCTGTTTGCCATAATAACACCTGTGATTTATTCTTTATCAATGATTAGTCTACCACATTTTTAGATAAAATCAAATTATAGTTAGCCGGCACAATCATTTGAACCTTCCGAACGAATCATATCGACTCCGTGCTTAATTGGGTTGATTACAGCCTCAATATTTTCCAATGCCGCCTTTTTGCTGCCGGGCAAATTTACAATAAGAGATTCGTCCCTTATTCCCGCAACACTTCTTGAAAGGCAAGCTTTATCCGTTATTTCCATACTCTTTGCGCGCATAGCCTCAGGGATTCCGGGTGTCAGCCTTTCAATAACCTCAAGGCTTGCCTCGGGAGTTACGTCTCTCTTTGTAAAGCCCGTACCACCGGTGGTTAAAATAAGTCCTGCTTTAAGCTCATCCGCGCATTTAATAAGTTCTTTTTTTATATCCTCTTTTTCATCGGCTACTATGGCCCTATATATCGGATTCCAACCTTTTTCTTTTAAAAAGTCCACAAGAGCCGGCCCACTTGTATCCTCGCGTTCCCCTCTTGCACCCTTATCGCTTATTGTTATAACTGCTGCCGTATATTCCATATTATCCTCTCTCAAAATCGCCGTGCACTCCGCCTGTCTTTTTAAGCAAGCAAATATCCGTAATCTCCATATCTTTTTGCACAGCCTTGCACATATCGTAAACCGTAAGAGCCGCGCATGATACCGCCGTCAATGCCTCCATTTCCACGCCTGTTTTACCGTCGCAAGTCACCTCCGCTTCAATATCCACGCGACATTTTTCCTCATTAAGACTAAGTTTTAAATCTATTCCGTTAATAATTATAGGATGGCACATGGGAATAATGTCCGGAGTCTTTTTGGCTCCCATAATTCCCGCTATTTGAGCAACGGCCAAAACGTCTCCCTTTTTCATGCCACCGCTTTTAATAAGTTTAAAAGTCTCTTCATTAACTATTACGCTTCCT
>CACZQX010000112.1 GCA_902783445.1 uncultured Lachnospiraceae bacterium | reverse complement strand
CTTACAAGAATTTCTTCAACAACACAGTTCAACAAAAAGAACTTGCTTGATGGAACTCTTAGCGGAGCACAGCTTCAGATTGGTGCAAACGAAGGTCAGAACATGGCAGTATCAATTGACAGCACAAGTGCTACTACACTTGGCGTAACAGCAACAGACATCCAGGTTGATACGCACGAAAACGCAAGCGGAAGCATTACAAAAGTACAGAATGCCATCGAAACATTATCATCAATTCGTTCTAAACTCGGTGCAGTTCAGAACAGACTTGAGCACACACAGGCTAACTTGGATACAACATCAGAAAACACACAGGCAGCTGAGTCACGTATCAGAGACGTAGATATGGCTAAGGAAATGGTTTCATTTAGCAAATATTCTATCCTCGCTCAGGCAGGCCAGTCAATGTTAGCTCAGGCAAACACACAGACACAGGGCGTTATGAACCTTCTTGGTTAAGTTGTCGGATGCTTAATCAGTATAACAAGCCAGCGAAAGCTGGCTTGTTTTTTGACTTTTTTCTTTTTTTTATTCATGTTACAATAAAAGCAGAGAGGATGATTTCATGGGACATTCAGCGGATTTTTTCAAAGATGAAGTAAGAAACGGTTTTTATGTAACGACTGCGATAAAACAGGCATGGGCAGCTGTGCTTGATGTTCTTTGTGAAATCGAAAGAATTTGCAAAAAATACGATATTAAATACTTTGCCGATTGGGGAACTTTCTTAGGTGCTGTTCGTCACGGCGGCTTTATTCCTTGGGATGACGATTTGGACATATGCATGCTTAGGGATGATTATATAAGATTCAGAGAAGTTGCAGATAAAGAACTCCCAAAGGAGTTTTCCATCCATGATTATGAAAGAAAAGAAAACCACTGGCTTTTTTTATCAAGAGTGGTAAATAATTCTATGATGTGCTTTGATGAAGAATACCTGGATAAGCACAACAATTTTCCTTGGCTTGCGGGAGTGGATATTTTTATAAAGGATTATCTTTATAAAGATGAGGACAAAGAAAAGGCCCGAGACAAAGAGATAATGAATATCTTGGCAATCGCAGACGGAATTGTTGAAGGAAAGTTAAATCGGGAAATTGCAAAAAGCCATTTAGAAAATCTGGAAGATAAATATCATTTGGATTTAGTGAAATTGTTGGATTCAAATTCCGCAAAAAGGGATGTAGGAGTAGCTCTTTATAAGCTTGCCGAGAAGAAAATGGGGGAAGTGGATTCAAAAGATGCTATAAAAGTGGGGCAAATTTTCCCCTGGGTGTTAAAAATCGGTCCGGAAATGGGACAGGATAAATCTTTTTATGACAGTATTATTCGATTGCCTTTTGAGGATGTAACAATTCCCGTGCCTGCAGCATATAATACGGTTTTGGCATCAAGATACGGCAATTATAACGAAATACATAAAGTATGGGGTGGGCATGACTATCCTTTTTTTGAAAAACAAAAAGAAGAAATGGAAGAGCTTTCAGGGGAAAGATTTCCCGGATTTGTTTTTGACAGAGAAATGCTAAAGCGCCTCAAAGCAGACAGAAGTAATTCTTTAAAGGAATTGACATCCGAGTGCCTTAAAGAAATGGAAATGCTTTTAAGCGATGCTTTGAGAGTATTGGAGGCAGGTAATTTTGATGTATTTACAAATAAGATTTCCGACAGTCAGCAATTAGCGGCGGATCTTGGAAATTTAATATGCAAGTATAAGGGAGAAGAAAACGAGATAAGTGTGAGTATAATAGAAACACTTCAAGCTTATTGTGATGCTTTGTGGGAAGATTACAAAGAGATAGAAAGCAGTATTTTAAAAAGGTCGGTCCAAACTGCAAAAAAAGAAATATTAGTAAAAAGCGAAAAGGCTCTTAGGAATTTGGAAGAAAAAATAAAAAGCGATATTTTGGAAAGAAAAGAAATATTGTTTCTTCCTATTGGTCCCGAAGAATGGAAGTCGATGGAGCCGGTAAAGAATAAATACAAACACGATGAAAAGGTTGATATTACGGTTGTTCCTCTACCCTTAATTAAGAAGAATTTTTTTGGAAAGATTTTAATGACAGATGATGAAATAATAAAGGCAACAAAGATTGAGGAATATCCAAAGGATCTAATTTGCGTAAGTTGGATTGATTATGATATTTCCTTTCAGTGCCCGGATACTGTTTATGTTCAGTTTCCATATGACGAATCCAATCCTTGCCTCACATGTCCGCCTGCATATTATAGCCGTATTCTTAGGAAGTTCTGCGATAATATTGTTTATATTCCGGCATTCAAAACCGGGGAAATTGAAAAAGAAGATTCAAGTGACTTGTATAATTTAAAGTATTATGCATGTTCTCCCGCTGTGGTTTATTCGGATAAGGTAGTAGTTCAATCGGAAAAAATAAAGAAGCGTTATATAGAAGCACTGAGTGTCTTTGCCGATGAGAACAGTGTGGATATATGGAACGAAAAGATTGTCCTTGAAGAAGATTTTTTAGGATTACCGACTAAAAGATCCTCCGACACAAATGAAAGAAAAAAGAAAATATTATTTTGCTTGGGTGCAAATGAAATGGCAGAGAAAAAAGACGAATTGCTTAATTCGTTAAACAGCAAAATATCTGTTTTTGAAGAAGCAAAAGAGAGTGTTGATTTATCGCTTATACTTTATCCTGCTGACAGAAATGAATGGAAAGCCGTAGATGAGAATCTGGCAAATTCCATTTTTGAGCTTTTGGATTATGCCGGTTCAAAAGGAGTGTTTAGTGTGGACTCTTCAAAACCGACTAAGGCAGATGAATTAGCGGATTGTTTTGATGCTTATTATGGTAGTCCGTCGCCGTATCTTTGCGCGTTTAGAATAAAGAAGAAGCCTGCAATGATTGCAAATTATGCTTTAGATTAGATTGAATTATAAAATTAAGGGAGAATAAATGAAAGTATTGTTTATTAAGAAACATTCATTCGGACGGGATGATATAAAAAGAGCCTTTGAAAAGCAAGGTGCAGAGGTTGGATTTTTTGACGGTACAGATGCGGAAGACAGAGAAAATCCTGCCTTTTCCGCAAGACTTTCGGAAGCGTTGGATACTGCAAAACCGGATATTGTGTTTTCATCAAATTATTTTCCGATTGTTTCAAATTGCTGTAACGAAAAAAATATAAAGTATATTTCCTGGGTTTATGACTGCCCACATATCAGTTTGTACTCATATACGGTGCTTAATCCATGTAATTACATATTTTTATTTGATAAATCAATGTATGATGAGATGGTAAAAATAGGAATTAAGAATGTTTATTATGCGCCTCTTTGCGCAAATCCGGTGAGAATGCTTACAGCAAAAGAGGCTTTTGAGGATAAGTCGCTCTTGGAAAAATACAAGGCGGACGTTGCTTTTGTCGGAAGGATGTATGATGAGGAATTTAACCTTTATGAGCGCTTGGATGGAATAAGCGATTTTGCAAGAGGTTATCTTGAAGCAATAATAGAAGCGCAGCTTAAGGTAAGCGGTTATTATTTTGTAGAAGATGTGCTTAAAAAAGACATTGTGGATGAGATGAAAAGAGTAACAAATCTTGAAGCCACAAAAGGTGGTGCCGAAACACCGGAATACGTTTTTGCGCATTATTTTTTGGGACGCAAAATTACTCAAATAGAGAGACACAGACTTTTGGCAGCTGTAGCGGAAAAATTTAATCTTAAGGTATATACGCCAAATGATGATATAGGTATTCCCAAAGCAAAAAATATGGGGACGCTGGAATATGAGGATGAGTCTTCTTTGGCTTTTAACGGAGCGAAAATTAATTTAAACATTTCTCTTAGGAGTATAAAAACGGGAATTCCTCTAAGATGCTTTGATATTATAGCAAGCGGAGGATTTCTGCTTACAAATTATCAAGCTGATTTTGCGGATTGCTTTTCGGACGGGGAGGATTATATTTATTATGCGGATGAAGAGGATATGTTGTACAAAATCGATTACTTTTTGTCTCATGAAAGCGAAAGAAAAGAGATTGCCGCAAATGCTTATGAAAAGCTGAAAAAATACCATACTTACGAAGAAAGAATAAAGGATATTCTGGAAATTGTATCGGGGCAAACAAATATTTAAGAGAGTCGTCGAAAAAATTAGATAAGAAAAATAAAGAAAAGAAAAAAGGAAATGTTTGCATAAGCATTTCCTTTTTTAAGTATAGTTGTTATACATCATTCCGCTGTAAATTGAAGTCATGTACGGATTTTGATTAACGGTATTATGAGGATTTGGATAAGTCACTATAACCTTTTTGACGTATTCCATCGGGTCTAGGGCTATCTGGGACGCTTTGTTACTTAAATCCCTGTTAAAATTATTAAGAGAGTTCAAAGCCTCCGGCAATCGTCCTTCATTAATAGCCTGGGTAAAAAGTGCTTTGTCCAAGGTTACGTAATTGTCACTATCAATTATAAGACCGTTGGATTCGAGAGCACTGCGGTTTTTTTCTGCCAATACTGAGATGTCATGCTCAAGTTTACGTCCCGAACTTACAACATCATCATCCGCCTTGGTAAGTTCTACCATGCTGTTGAATTTATCAAGGAGCAATTGAACATTATCCATAATGGCATCGGCATCGTTTTTAAGTCCTACCGTAACCGGAACATTTTCTTCGGTTGTGTCTCTGAGAGTGATGTCATATGCGTTATTTACCGTAAAATTGTTTGAAGTAGAGGAATTTTCCTCACCGTTAATGGTAAAGTGAGCATCACTTGCTGCGGAATAAACCTTGTTCAAACCAAAGAGATTTACCGCGCTTGTATTTTCCGACAAGCCGCTGTCGCTGATTTTGAAAATTAAGCCATCTTCCGTTTCTCCGGTTGCCACTGACTGAATCTTAACGGCACTTCTGTCTTGATCGTTAACCGCAAGAGTGGCATTAAGTCCTATATCCGCTTTGTTAATCAGACGAACGATTTTCTTTTGTGTGTCAACCGCCGAATCGCTTTCGTCAACGTTAAATTTAAATTCATAGTCAAAACCGTCTATGCTTAAATCAAAGGAATAAGCTCCCGGATTTAGATTGTTTGAACGTTCGCTTAAGAAATTTCCTACATTCACCTGCGGACTTGCAAGATTTTTAACATCTAAAGTTATTTCTTTGATGTCATCATCCACACCGTCTAAGTCTATAAGATGAGCCGCAACCTTGGATTCGTCGTTTGAATAAGCAACTTTTTTGCTGAAGCCGCGAAGGTCGCCGTGGTCAGCGGAAAATTCCTCTGCCGTATTTTTGAGCAAACGAGCACTTTCTTTGAGGTCTACAACATATTTTTGCACAGACTCATTTAAATCTACTTTATACAAAGGAGAAGTTTTGGCTTTTTTTACTATGGAATTGTAAACGGTTTTAAGCTCTTCTTTTTTGTGAGTGTCATACTTATTGACCTCGGAAGAACCGTATGTGGAAATATAGTTGTTATAAATGCCAACCAACAATAGACTCACCTCCTTGTGAATAATTTGATCTAAAGCAAAATCCGTTTCATCTAAAATACTGAAAAGAAAGCATAAAAGGGTAAAGTTAGCCACTTTTACAATTACATTATATAACATAAAAATTGAAATGTAAAGAAAAATTAATGCTTTTTTTAAAATTTTCTGAAAAATCTTGAATAATGGATTTGGGGGTCTTTGGTGTGGCGGACTTGTACTAACTGTATTTGTCAAAGGCTATGGAGAAATGGCAAGCTATATGATAATATTGTATGGAATGAATAAAAGAAAAACTTCGGTGGGTAGAATATATGAAATTATCAATCGGCATTTTAACCGGCGGAAAAAGCAAACGCATGGGAGCCAATAAGGCGTTTTTAAAATATAATGATGAAAAGAATTTTTTGGAGCATGCCTTGGATGAGGCTTTGGCTGTATCCGATGATGTTATTCTTTCTGTCGATGAAGAAGGGAAATATGTTAATTTTCTAAAAGGAAGAGAAAAGGCCGGCTTAAAGCTTGTTGAGGATGAGAGAAAAAATTTCGGTCCTCTTGAGGGTATATACCGGATTCTTAAAGCCGCAAAAGAAGATTATTGCTTTATTTTTGCTGTGGATATGCCATATGTTAATGGTGAATTTATAAATAATTTTACTTCTTATATTAATCTAGGTGAGAAAACAAAAACAAAACAGAAAAAAACCAATGCTTATATTTTGAATAGCAATAATGGTATAGAACCATTATGTTCGCTTTATTCAAAAGACTGTCTTCCTTATATGGAAAAACTTTTTGAGAAAGATGAGCATAAATTAAGAATGCTTTTCGAGGAAAGCTTAAAATATGAAATAGTGGAAATCTGTGAGTTTTACAAAGAAGATAATGTTGGCTTAAACATCAACACTCCGTCGGACTACAAAGAATTGTTTCTTAAATAAAGCAATAATTAAAAAATAATTGTTGACTTAAGAATAATTGCTATGTTATATTAAGTAAGCACAAAAGGGCGTAAGGCCTTTTTTTCTTGTCGCATAAATGCGACAACAGGCAGACTTTTAACATATTCATCAAATTTAGTGGAGGTGGAAACCGTGAGAGTAAAAATTACTTTAGCTTGTACAGAATGTAAGCAGCGTAATTACAATACAACAAAAGAAAAAAGACTCCATCCGGACAGAATGGAAACAAAGAAGTATTGTAGATTCTGCAAAACACATACTTTACACAAAGAAACAAAATAGTTTCGATTATTAAATGTACGTACGAAAGGGTTCATTGTTATGGGTGAAACATCAACAAAAAAGGGATTTTTTAAATCAGTAAGAAAAGAGTTTAAAAAGATTATCTGGCCTGATAAAAAATCTGCGGCAAAACAGACTATTGCTGTACTTATTATTACAGTAATATTAGGTGTTATCATTAAACTTCTTGATACACTTATTCAGACAGGCATTGATGTCATTTGTTAGAAAAAGCGTGGAAAGGTGATAATATGGCAGAAGCAAATTGGTATGTTGTTCATACATATTCAGGATATGAAAGCAAGGTAAAAAACAACCTTCTCAATACAGTTAAAAACAGAAGACTGGAAGATCAGATAATAGATGTTTTGGTTCCTATGCAGGACGTTGTGGAAATCAAAAACGGAGCAAGAAAACAGGCTTCGAAGAAAATGTTTCCGGGATACGTACTTATTAACATGATTATGAATGATGACACTTGGTATGTTGTTAGAAATACCAGAGGTGTTACAGGCTTTGTTGGCCCGGGATCAAAACCGGTTCCTTTGTCACCGGCAGAGGTTGAGTCTTTGGTTAAAGGCGCAGAAGTTGTTTGCGACTACAATGAAGGCGATCTCGTTACTGTTATCAACGGTGTTTGGGAAGGAACAGTCGGCGCGATTAAGGCTATTAACGAAGGAAAACAGACAGTTACGATTAACGTAGAAGTATTCGGCAGGGAAACACCTGTTGATATAGGTTTTGCGGATATCCGCAAAATGGATTAATTAAAGGCAGTGCTATAATTAGCATTACAAATTGTGGGAGGGATTCCCGCTAATACCACATAGGAGGTGCCTAAAATGGCAAAAAAAGTAGAAGGATACATCAAATTACAGATTGAAGCCGGCAAAGCAACACCGGCACCACCGGTTGGTCCTGCACTTGGACAGCACGGTGTTAACATTGTTCAGTTTACTAAGGAGTTCAACGCAAGAACAGCTGATCAGGCAGGTATGATTATTCCTGTAGTTATCACAGTTTATGCAGACAGAAGTTTCAGTTTCGTATGCAAGACTCCACCGGCAGCAGTTTTACTTAAAAAAGCATGCAAGATCCAGTCAGGTTCAGGTGTGCCTAACAAAAACAAAGTTGCCTCAATCACAAGAGCAGAGCTTCAGAAAATCGCTGAGATTAAGATGCCTGACTTAAATGCAGCATCAATCGACGCAGCAATCAGCATGATTGCAGGTACAGCTCGCAGCATGGGTATTACAGTAACAGATTAATTACAATAAGTGGGAGGCTTGTCCGCTATTACCACAAGGAGGTTCTTGATAATGAAAAGAGGAAAAAGATACGCAGAGATCGCAAAAAATGTTGACCGCGCTAACCTTTACGATGTTGAAGAAGCAATCGACTTAGTAAAAAAAGGTGCAGTTGCTAAATTTGATGAGACAATAGAAGTTCACATTAGAACAGGTTGTGACGGACGTCACGCAGAACAGCAGATTCGTGGTGCTGTAGTTTTACCACACGGTACAGGTAAAAAAGTTAGAGTACTTGTATTCTGTAAGGAAAACAAAATGCAGGAAGCACTTGATGCAGGTGCTGACTATGCAGGCGGCGAAGAATTAATGCACAAAATTCAGTCAGAAAACTGGTTTGAATTTGACGTAGTAGTTGCTACTCCTGATATGATGGGTGTAGTTGGTAGAATCGGTCGTGTACTCGGACCTAAAGGCTTAATGCCAAACCCAAAAGCAGGAACAGTTACTATGGATGTAGCAAAAGCTGTTAATGATATCAAAGCAGGTAAAATTGAATACCGTCTTGATAAAACAAATATTATTCATTGCCCTGTTGGAAAGGCATCTTTCTCACAGGAGCAGCTTAAAGATAACTTCCAGACACTTATGGATGCTATCAACAAAGCAAAACCATCAACACTTAAAGGCCAGTACTTAAGAAGTGTTACACTTACATCTACAATGGGTGCCGGCGTAAAATTAAACGTTGCAAAAATTACTAACTAATAGTAGTAAGAAAAAAATAGTTGCAATTTTAAATTGAATATGTTAAAGTCGTAAATGCCGAAGACAGCAGGTACATAAAATGTATAACGTAAATCAACCTGCCGAGGATTGTAAGAGTTAGATTTTTATGCCCTCTTTGTCTAAGCAAAGAGGGTTTTTTCTTATATCTTTACAATATGAATCGGCCAAAATATTACAGGAGGAAAAGATTCATGGCAAAAGTTGAAATTAAAAAGCCTATAGTAGACGAGATTTCCGAATTACTTAACGGCGCTGCAACAGCAGTATTGGTAGACTACCGTGGACTTACAGTTGCTGAAGACACAGCTCTTCGTAAATCTTTAAGAGAAGCAAATGTAGTTTACAAAGTTTACAAAAACACAATGATTAATTTTGCTATTAAAGGAACAGAGTTCGAAGGACTTTCATCACTTCTTGAAGGACCTACAGCTATCGCAGTTTGCAAAGATGATGCAACAGCAGCTGCAAGAATTCTCTGCAAATTCGCAAAAGAGGCACCTGCTCTTGAAATCAAAGCAGGCGTTGTTGAAGGTGTTCAGTACGATGCTGACGGAATCAAACAGATTGCAAGCATTCCATCAAGAGAAGAGCTTCTTTCAAAACTTCTTGGAAGTATCCAGTCACCTATCGCAAACTTTGCTCGTGTTATTAAGCAGATCGCAGAAAAAGAAGAACCTGCTGCTTAATTAGCAAAAGTAATGTTTAAAGAAACAAATTAACAAGAAAACAAGTTATCGATTTCGATAAAATTAATTATGGAGGAAAACAAAATGACAACTCAGGAAATTATTGAAGTAATCAAAGGTTTATCAGTTTTAGAATTAAATGAATTAGTAAAAGCATGTGAAGAAGAATTTGGTGTTTCTGCAGCAGCAGGTGTTGTAGTTGCAGCAGCAGGTGCCGGCGATGCAGGTGCAGCAGGCGGTGCTGAAAAGACAGAATTCGACGTAGAACTTACAGAAGTAGGTCCTAACAAAGTTAAAGTTATCAAAGTTGTACGTGATGCAACAGGTCTTGGCTTAAAAGAAGCTAAAGATATCGTTGATAACGCTCCTAAGATTATCAAAGAAGCTTGCCCTAAGGCAGAAGCTGATGATATCATCGCTAAACTTGAAGCTGAAGGTGCTAAAGGTACATTAAAATAATTGATTAAATTGTTGGTTTATTCATGATATTAAAAAGCCGACGGTCGATTGACCGTCG
>CACZQX010000111.1 GCA_902783445.1 uncultured Lachnospiraceae bacterium | reverse complement strand
GGTTAAATCCGAGTCTATGCGAAGGAATTTGACACCTTCGTTTTTCTGCTCAAGCTGTGTAATAAAGGCACTGTCGATGTTTTGAGTGAGCATAACGGCGTCGATGCCTTCCTTCTTAAACATGGCAATATACTGGCTTTGAGCGATTTTATCCGTAACGTAAAATACGGTGTTTTCGTGCTTCTCTTTGTTTTTCTCAAGGCATTCTGTAAGTGTCAAATATTCATCATCAATATTTTTAAAGAGAATATGCTCGCTCATCTTTTCGCAGAATTTCTCGTCTTTTAAGCAACCAAACTTAATAAATGGGCTGATGTCATCCCAGTATTTAATGTAGTTGTCTTTATCGGTTTTACACATACCCGAAAGTTTGTCCGCAACTTTCTTTGTAATGTAATCATTGATTTTCTTAACAAATCCGTCGTTTTGCAAAGCGCTTCTGGAAACATTCAAAGGAAGGTCCGGACAATCGATAACACCTTTAAGAAGCATTAAAAATTCCGGAATAACCTCTTCGATGTTGTCGGCAATAAATACCTGGTTGTTGTAAAGTTTGATGGTGCCGCGAAGGTCTTCCATTTCAAGGTTAACTTTAGGGAAGTACAAAATACCCTTTAAGTTAAAAGGATAGTCCATATTTAAGTGAATCCAGAAAAGTGGCTCCTTGTAATCGCGGAATACTTTGTGATAAAATTCTTTGTATTCCTCTTCCGTGCACTCATTTGGATGTTTAGCCCAAAGTGGCTGTGTATCATTTAATGCAACCGGACGTTTAACAATCTTCGCCATTTTCTTTTCAGGGGCGATTTCCGTTGTTTCTTTAGTACCGTCCTCTTTTTCTATTTCCTGAGTTTTTGCAGGCTCTGTATATCTTTCAAGAACTTCGTCAGTATCAAGAAGTTCTGATTCTTCAACATTTTCAGTCTTTTGCTCATCAGCATTTTCAAAGAAAATTTCTGTTGGCATAAATGAGCAGTATTTTTCGATTACTTCCTGAAGGCGGTATTCGTTGGCGAACTCAAGACAATCTTCATTTAAGTGAAGAGTAATTTCTGTACCGACTGTTGTTTTGTTGCCCTCTTCCATTTCGTATTCAGTGCCGCCGTCACAAGTCCAATGAACAGCCTTAGCACCGGCTTTATAGGAAAGAGTATTGATTTCAACTTCATCCGCAACCATGAAAGCCGAATAAAAGCCAAGACCGAAATGACCGATGATCTGGTCTTCATTTGCCTTATCTTTGTATTTTTCGAGGAAATCCGTAGCTCCCGAAAAAGCGATCTGATTAATGTATTCTTCTACTTCATCCTCTGTCATACCAAGACCGTTATCGATGAATGTAAGTGTTTTATTTTTAGCGCTTGCAACAACTTTGATGGCAAATTTGTTGTCATCGGGAATCGAATATTCTCCCATCATATCAAGCTTTTTAAGTTTGGTAATGGCATCACAGCCGTTAGAAATAAGCTCGCGAACAAAAATATCGTGATCTGAGTACAACCACTTCTTGATAATCGGAAAAATATTATCGCTGTTAATTGATAAACTGCCTTTAGTTGCCATATATATCACACTCCTGTTAGTTATAATTATTTGTAGATTTAAACTATAGTATTTTTTAAATCTCTTGAATTACAGTTAATCTCAACAATTCAAAAGAAGTCCTTAAATCTACAATAAGTATTTTAAATCAGGCAAAAATAAAAGTCAACAAAAAATTAGCACTCACGCAAAATGAGTGCTAATAATTATTATATCTTTTTTCTTTTAAATAATATTGCAACAACAATTGCCAAAGCGGCCAGCCCAATTGAAATACACGGTATCACAAGTTTTAGGATGCTGTCTCCCGTTAAAACTTGAGAAAAAGAAAATGATGTATCTTGGGTAATTCTTGTCTCATAGTCCGAATAATCATTATCGGGTAAAGACTTTGTAATTTTCAGTGTAACACTTGGGCTATCATCAGTTTGTGTTCCTTGGCCCGGAATTTCTTCATATGTAGGCATGCTTAACAAATACGGCAAACTTTCATATACATTTTCTCCGACCTTAAAATCTTTAATACATATAAGATATAATCCATAGTCCACATATAGTTCCGGCTCTTCACCGGCTATAAAACTAATTTCTTTGTCAGCATTTTTGGAATCTGCATCATCCCATGTGCTAACATCCAAAAACCTGGCTGCTTCGGAAGCTTTAACCGCAAGTTCATTAGCTGTTGTATCGGCAGTTATACTTTCAAAATTCAAGCTTGCATATTGAGGAAGAGAAGTAAAACCTTCGTTAACGTTGTGATTTGCCAACTTATAAAGTCTTAAATCAATCTGTGTACCATTAACTTCCTCAAGATACGATTCCGGCAATTTAAAAGTAAACACGCCTACATTCTGCGCAGCCTTTACAACGGATTGCGGATTAAAAAACGAGGGTATTGCGCATATTAGTGCGAGGGTAAATATTGCACATATTAATTTTATTAAATGCTTATTTGTCTTTTTCATTTTATAACTTCCCATTTAGCATTTCCAAGTTTCTATTCGTCTTCTCTAACTTTATTGGATTTATTTTTTTTGCGTCCGCTAATCACAGCTACAATAATAAGCACCGGAGCCGTAATCAAAACGCCTATGGCTATCCATAAAATATAATTTGTATGATTACTGTTAGCTTGATTAGATGCTTGCTCCATTTCTTTTTCCGGAGAATACTCCACCCTGTGACCTCTTACAATCAACCTGTGGGAATTAACTCCATAAGGCGTACAGGTAACAAGAGACACCAAATCTTCACCTTCGATAATCTCAAGTCCAGCAGTATTACTTGGTTCAACAACTCTTATGTCGTCAACCTCATAAGCAAGGATTTTATCTAATACGTAAAGATAGAACTGATCGCCCTTTTCTAATAAATCCAAATCAGTAAACAAACTGGCATTAGGCAAACCTCTATGGGCGGATAAAACCGCATGGTTGCTTACACCGCCGATTGGTAGAGAAGAACCGTGTATATGCCCGACATATTTTTCCAAAACTTCGTTATCGGTTGTATGTCCTATAGGCAATTTAACGTCTATCCTTGGGATTGATATAAAGCCCATAATACCGTCATTGTCAATATTTAGACACGACATGTATCCATCGTTTGGGTTATAATTGTTTTGGGCCTGGACAAAGCTATCGGGGATAATAATCGGTTCAAGATTATTATTGTATTCAATTGCTTTTTCCCATTCGTCCTTGAGACTTTCATCGGAAAGGTCTGAGAGGTTATTTTCCGTATATTCCACGAAGAGCATATCATTTCTGTGCTGATTCCAAACATTGGCAATCAAGGGGTAAACCAGAATCAGACCTCCGACGATAAAGCCAATTGCCATGGCCACTGTCATGAATTTTCTTAATTTTTCTTTCATGTCTTAACCCACTGCAATTCTATCATTCAATCCTAGATTTATTAATTAACGCTTTTTTTTGATCTTTTAAAGTAAATGAATACTGAACCGCAAACTACCATTAAGCCGGCTGCGCAAGCTGTAATAACAATCACACCTACACCACCTGTTTCAGCAAGCTTAAACATAGGAGTATTAAGGATTGAGAATGTTGATGCGCTGTCATCGCTAACTGTGTTTGTTATTGTTCCATTATCCAACATCTGATGAGTAAATACAAGTGTTGATGAATTGTTTGTTGGATCTGTAATTGTTACAGTGTAGTTTGAAAGCTCGCCATTTGCCTTATATGTTGGGTTAATAGTAACTACGTACTCTGTTGTATTAAGTGTATATCCTGTAGGTGCAACAGACTCTTTTAAGTAATATGTACCTGCATCAAGACCTGTAATAACCAACTGTCCCTGTGCGCCTGATGTTACATGATCAACATAGTCTGTATCATCGCCTGCGTCATCTGTTGGGTCATACTGACCTGCTGCTGTAAAGTGCATAAGGTTTCTGCTTGAATCGTATAATTTAAACTGAGCGCCTTCAAGAGCAACGGTGTTATTTGTTTCACTTGTTGTTCTTACACCGAATTTTGTGATTTCTGTTGTAACCGTTGAACCGTTTCCGTTTACTGTTGTATCAATACCGAATGTGTAATGATATGTTGTTTCCGGATCAAGCGTTGCTGTATCATCGGAGTTTGGCTGATTTGAATATACAAGGTTAGCTGTATTTGTTTCTTTATCAAAGTTGCATTTTGCAT
>CACZQX010000110.1 GCA_902783445.1 uncultured Lachnospiraceae bacterium | reverse complement strand
GGGTATTTCCGTTGAAGGCGACGTTTTGGATGTTGCTTCCGACTTAAATATCGTAAACAAATCGGGTGCTTGGTATGCATATAACGGTGAAAAGATCGGTCAAGGTCGTGAAAATGCCAAGAATTATCTTAGAGAGCATCCTGAAGTATTTAAAGAAATTTCGGATATCGTTCGTGAAAGATGTTGCCTTGATGCAGCACCTGAAGCTGAAGAAGCCGCTTCGGAAGAAGAATAAAATATATAATTTTTAAATGATTTGGCAGTCGATAGTTTATACAATTATCGGCTGCTATTTTTTATAAACGGCGGGAAAAATAAGAAAAGCTTGTTTTCTTGTATTTTAAGACCGTGATGAATCACCGAAATGTGACTAGTTTTATAAATTGTGTCAATTGTTTGAAAATTTTATATTTTTGGAAAATTTTTACAAAAACATCTTGTATTTAAAGCTTTTATTTAGTAAAATTATATAGTACAAGTTGCGTTTAGCGTAGTAGCCTATAAAGTCCATATTTTTCAATAATATATAGGTTACTAAGAAAAGAGATTTAAATTGGGTAGAACTCTCAGCTAAATTAGCATAACAATTTGTTAAGCAAATGGAGAAGGCAGCTTTTGTATAATAATTTTTATGGGAGGAAAACTAAATGAATGTGTACAAAACAGACAACATCAGAAATGTTGTTTTACTTGGTCATGGGGGATCCGGTAAAACATCTATGATTGAGGCCATGGCTTATGGTACAAAAATCACCAACAGAATCGGTAAGGTTTCTGACGGTAATACCATAAGTGATTATGACAAAGAAGAGATTAAACGTGGTATTTCAATCGGTACTTCAGTTATTCCAAGAGAATTTATGGGCGTCAAAATCAACATTCTCGATACACCGGGATCTTTCGATTTTGTCGGAGAAGTTGAAGAAGCAGTAAGTGTTGCCGATGCGGCTGTTATTGTTATTAACTGTAAATCAGGCATAGAAGTGGGAACGATTAAAGCATGGGAGATATGCGAAAAATATCATTTGCCGCGTCTTTTCTATGTATCATCATTGGATGATTCAAATGCCGATTATACAAAGCTTCTTGAAGATTTAAAAGAAAAATTCGGAAAGAAAATTGCACCTTTCCATTATCCTATGAAAGAAAACGGCACATTTGTGGGTTATGCAAACGTAATCAGACAAAAAGGTCGTAAATATAAAGATGACGGTTCTTATGATGAATGCGATCTTCCGGCAGATATGACGGACGTTATTGCTTCATCAAGAGATATGATTATGGAGGCTGTTGCCGAAACCAGCGAAGATTTAATGAACAAATACTTTGATGGTGAAGAATTTACAATGGACGAGATTTTCTCGGCCTTAAGAAACAGTGTATCCGACGGAGATATTGTTCCTGTACAATGCGGTGCTTCGGTTCACGATCAAGGTGTCAGAATGGTTGTTGAATCCATTGACAGATATTTCCCTGCACCTAATCAGTCTCGCCCTACATTTAAAAAGGGTATCAGACATAAAGATAATTCCGAATTTAAAGCTACATGCGACTCCGATGGACCGCTTGCAGCATATGTATTCAAAACAATTATCGATCCTTTCGTGGGAAAATTCTCACTTGTTAAGGTTTGCTCGGGTACATTAAAAGCCGATGACACAATATATTGCGAAGAAGCGGATTATTCGGAAAAAATCCCTAAATTATATATTATTCGCGGTAAAAACACAGAAGAGACAAAAGAGCTTATGGCAGGCGATATCGGCGCAATAAGTAAGCTTACATATACTAAAACAACGGAAACCTTGTCAAGAAAAGAAGACCCTATTACACTGGAAAAACCTGAATTTTCTATTCCGTATACTTACAGAAGATACAAATCCGTTAACAAGGGTGATGAAGATAAGATTTCACAGGCTCTTGCCAAACTGGTTGCCGAAGATATGACTTTGAAAGTTGTAAATGACGAAGAAAATCGTCAGATGCTGATGTATGGTATCGGCGAACAGCAATTGGAAGTTGTTGCGGCTAAACTTAAAGAAAGATATAAGGTTGATATTGAGCTTTCAAAACCTAAAATAGCTTTCAGAGAAACTATTAAAAAACGTTCAGAAGTGGAAGGAAAACACAAAAAACAGTCCGGCGGACATGGTCAGTACGGTCACGTTAAAATGGTTTTCGAACCTTCGGGGGACCTTGAAAAGCCTTATGTTTTCGAAGAAAAAATATTCGGCGGTTCCGTACCTAAGAATTATTTCCCTGCCGTAGAAAAAGGTATTCAGGAAAGCGTTCTTAAAGGACCTTTGGCAGGATATCCGGTAGTGGGTGTTAAAGCCACATTGATTGACGGATCTTATCATCCGGTTGATTCATCGGAAATGGCATTTAAAACCGCTACGATGTTAGCATTTAAAAACGGCTTTATGGAAGCGGGTCCGATTCTTTTAGAGCCTATCGGCACAATGAGAGTATTTGTTCCGGAAAAATATACCGGTGATGTTATGGGCGACTTGAACAAACGTAGAGGTCGTGTGCTTGGCATGACTCCGGATGATTCCGGCTACACAACCGTTGAAGCCGAGATTCCTTTATCGGAGCTTTATGGTTACTCGGCTGATTTGCGTTCAATGACAGGTGGTATCGGCAGATACGAATATGAATTCAATCGTTACGAACAAGCACCTTCAGATGTTCAGCAAAGAGAAATCGAAGCCAGAGCTCAAAAGGAAGACAATTAAATAGCCTTTAAGTATTGTTTATTTTCATAAAATCTCTTTTCTAATCGAAATGGCCACGGCATCTGCTGTGGCTGTTTCACTTTTCAAGTATTTAAAAAGCTTTTATTAGATAATAATTACAAAGGAAATATGTTATACTATTTAATGACATTCATTAAAGGAATTTTATTTTGCAAGCTTAACTTTTGGATTTAAATTTTTGCGAGGTTTTTATGTACGATTTGATTATAGTCGGAGGCGGTGCAGCGGGCTTGTCATGTGCGATTGCGGCTGCCGCAAAAAACAAAAAAATAATGATAATCGAAGCCAATGATCGTGTCGGAAAGAAAATTTTATCAACCGGTAACGGAAAATGCAATCTCAGCAACAGTAATATTTGCTTTGATGATGATAAAATTATTAATTTTTCCAAACACATTAATGCCGGCCACATTCAAAACGAATCGCTTGATTATTGCTACAACAGTGATAATCAAGGCTTTGTCAATGAAATCATCAAGCAATTTAATTATAAAAAAGCCATAGAGTTTTTTAACAGCCTCGGTGTAATGACAATAAACAAAGATGGCTATATTTATCCAAGGAGCGAGCAGGCATCTTGTATTGTGGATGCTCTTAGATTTAAAGTCAATGAATTGGGAGTTACGATAACAAGCAACGAAAAGGTTACAAAAATAGAAAAATCATCAAATTGCTTTGTCGTTAACAATAAATATAAATCAAAAAATCTTCTCTTATCCACCGGTGGTGCGGCAGCTCCAAAAACAGGTTCCGACGGAAGCGGATATTTACTGGCAAAAGAAATGGGCCACAAAATAATCAATCCGGGGCCAGCCCTAACGGGACTTATTTGCGAAGGTAACTTCAAGTCCATAAGCGGCGTAAGGTGTGATGTAAATCTGACCTTGGAAGCGGGCGAAATAGAAGTACATGAACAAGGAAATCTTCAGTTAACCAATTACGGTTTATCGGGAATACCGGTATTTCAGTTATCCAGATGGGCATTCAAGGCCTTGGAAGCCGATTTTGATACATATCTAATTGTTGATTTTGTGCCAGAAAAAGATAATGCCGTGCTGGTTAAAAGTATGGAAAGCTTTTTAAAACGAGAAAATAATCGCAGTATAGCTACGGTACTTTCGGGAATTGTAAACAAAAAGCTAGCCGAGTTTTTTGTTAAGACTTGCGGATTTAAAGCCACGGACTGTTTGTCGTCATTATCCAAAAGCCAAAATATTGATGCATTAAAAATCGCGGTTAAGCTTGTTAATCTTTTAAAAGAGTTTCGCTTTAAAGTTTTGGAGGTTAACGGCTTTGATAACGCGCAGGTTAGCTGTGGCGGCGTAGACACCAAAGATGTGAATCCTCATACCATGGAATCTTTGATTGTAAATAATCTTTATTTTGCCGGGGAGCTGTTGGATGTAGACGGAATATGCGGCGGATACAATCTTCATTTTGCATGGGCAACGGGAAATATAGCGGGAAATAACATTAAATGATAAGAATTAATCAAATAAAATTAAATTTAAATCAAAATGAAAATGATTTGAAAAAAACAATAATTAAAAAGTTAAAGTTGAAAAATGCCGATTTTTC
>CACZQX010000109.1 GCA_902783445.1 uncultured Lachnospiraceae bacterium | reverse complement strand
GCAACACTGACACCATGCAGCCTGTATTCGCTGTCATAGTCATCTTCTATAATGTATCTTCCGGGTTTTTTGTTTACCCATTGCAAAAGCTCCAAGCGTCTGTTTATGGGCATAACAGAACCCAAGGGAAATTGTTGTGCCGGCGAAACATGAACCAAACTGCAATCTGTTTTTTCAAGCTCATCAACTCTTATTCCCTCATCGTCAACCGGAATAGCTTTAAAGCTTACACCATTGCTTTTATACAAAGCCCTTATCATTTTGTATCCCGGATCTTCAACAGCGTAGCTTGTATTTCTGTCAAACATTTGAATAAGTCTGGAATACATATATTCCGTTCCGGCTCCTACAACAATCTGGTCAGGTGATACTTCCATACCTCGAAACTCATGTAAAAACTTGGCAATCTCTATTCTAAGAGGGGCAATTCCGTTAAAGGGTACGGTTTCAAACAGCTTTTCATCTTTATAAGAAAGAATCTCCCTCATGGTTTTGCACCAAGTGGATATGGGAAATTCTTCTATCGCATTTCTGTTGGATTTCAAATCCACAGCATATTCGTCATCTCTGTAACTTGATACAAACTTCTTCGATTCCTTTTTGCCGGTCCTGAAATCTTCTATAATGTTTACAAAAAAGCCTTTTCTTTCTTTAGACAAAATGTATCCTTCCAAAAGCAGCTGAGAATAGGCGTTTTCTACCGTTTTTATGCTTACTCCCAAATGCATCGAAAGGGCTCTTTTTGACGGAAGGCGACTGTTTGAATCAAGCTGTTTTTTTATTATTTGTTCCTTTATTGATTCGTAAAGCTGTATGTAAAGTGATTTCTTACTGTTATAATCCAAAGATACGGTTAGCAAATCTGACCTCCTAAAATTTTCAAATTTTGGTTATTCACAAGATATCAGAAATATATATAATAGTCAATGATGGTATTTAATTCAATACAATTTATCAGATTCAATTATTTGTTTTTTTATCTATATTCAGCAATAAATCAACAAAAAGAGAAAAGAGGTTATGAAACATGAAGAATTATTTTGATCTTTCGGGACAGGTTGCGGTTGTTACAGGTTGTTCATCGGGACTGGGTGTTCAGATGGCAAAAGCATTGGCTAACCAGGGTGCTAACATTGTTGCCCTTGCAAGACGCCAGAATATGGTAGATGAAGTTGCAAAAAACATCTCCGAAGAATTCGGTGTTCAGGCTATGGGTGTTTCTTGCGATATCACAGATACCAACCTAATTGACAAAGCCGTTGAAAGCATTATGTCAAAATTCGGCAGAATCGATATTTTAATTAACAATGCCGGCACAGGCGCCGTTGCTCCTGCTGAAGACATTACAGACGAACAGTTCTCAAATGAAATAAATATAGACTTATTCGGTTCTTTTAAGGTAGCAAGAGAAGTTGCCAAAAAGGCAATGATTCCTGCAGGCTACGGAAGAATCATCAACATCGCTTCCATGTATGGCCTTGTTGGTAACAAAATTGCCCCTGCTACTCCTTATCATGCAGCAAAAGGCGGCGTTGTAAACTTAACACGTGCCCTTGCCAGCGAATGGGGTGATAAAGGTATTACCGTTAATGCTATTTGTCCGGGATATTTTGAAACTCCTCTTACAAAAGAAACTTTGGATACTGAAATGTTCCAAAATTACGCCAGAACTATGATTCCTATGGCAAGATACGGCCACGAAGGTGAGCTTGACAGCGCGGCTATTTTCCTTTCAGCTCCTGCAAGCACATACGTAAACGGATGCATTCTTCCTGTAGACGGCGGATATACATGTATGTAAATTAACACTTAGCTATCTGGCGGCACTTCATATATTGAGGCGCCGCCTTTTTTATGCTTGATTTATCAACCTAAATGTTCTAAAATTAAATTAACCGAAATGCATTTCGTCGAAATCAATTTCGGTGAAATGCATTTCGGTTAACGGAGGGTTAAAATGAAAGAAGTATTCAGAGGAAGAAGCACTGAATTAAATATTCTTAACAAAAAGTTCAAACAAAACGGGTTTGTAATGACAGTTCTATATGGTCGACGAAGAATCGGTAAAACCATGCTGATAAACAAATTTATCAGCGAACATGATTGTAAACACATTTCGTTTACGTCCGTTGAACGTGGAGAGGCTGAATTATTATCCATGATGACCGAATCGGTTCTAACCGCACTTTCCCCTGATCTTCTCGGAAATATAACATTCAACGATTTCGAAAAACTTTTTGAGTTTGTTGGTAAACACGCCGATAAGGAACGTATCATTTTCTTTATCGACGAATATCCCTACCTTGCAAAACAGTGTCCATATATTCAATCTTTGCTACAGAAAATCATTGACACACAATGGAAACATGGAAATCTGTTCTTTATTCTTTGCGGTTCACTTATCAGTTTTATGAAAGATGAAGTACTTGCCGAATCGGCTCCTCTTCATGGAAGAAGTGATCTGGAATTAAAACTCAAACCTTTTAATTATCTGGAAACCGCTGCTTTTTTGGAAAGTTATAATTGCGAAGAAAAGGCTATTTGTTATGGTCTATCAAACGGGGTTGCAAAATATATATGCCAATTCAACCCAAGAATCAGTTTAGATGAAAATATAATTGATCAGTTTTATTCTATGGGCGGATATTTTTCTGAAGAACAAATAAGGACTGTGGTATCCGGTGAAAAGCAAAACCCGGCTTTGTACAATTCCATTATTTCCGCTGTTGCAACAGGTCATAGTAAAAATAGCGAAATAGCTTCGTATGTAGGTTCAGATGACGTAACATACCCGCTCAAGAATCTTGTCAAAGCAGAAATACTGGAAAAAAGAGTTTCTAAAAAGCCTTATTATGTTCTCAACGACAGCATGCTTGATTTTTGGTTCAAATACGTCAACAGAGCCACAAGCCTTATAAATGCAGGCAATGGCGAAGTTTATTACTATTCAAATGTCAAAGAGAAACTGCATGATTATATGGGAAAAGTATTTGAAAAGATGGCATCGGAATATCTTCTAATGCATGCCGGACAATCCGATATTCCTATCCTTACGGAAATAGTTAATTATCAAGATACCGTAAAAGATGAGAATGGTGATAAAAAACAAATAGAAATAGATTTGCTGGGTAAGAACGACAAAAAAATTTCACTCGTTGCAGAATGCAAATTCAAAAATACTCCTTTTGATAAGGCTGAATATCTAAAACTTATTGATAAAATAAAATATTTGCCTGTTTCAAAACCAACAATATGTATTTTTTCTCTTTCCGGCTTTACAGATTATGTTCTTAAAAACGCTGATAACTGTATATTGATAAGCATTGAAGATATGTACTAAAACAAGCGGCATTGCTGCCGCTTGTTTTTGTTAAATCACTAAAAAATTCGAAACTCACATAAATTGATATGTCTTTTATAGATTTAGCAATTGTTTTTTCTTGCTTTCAAACTCATCTAATGTTATTGCACCTATATCCAGCAATTCTTTATATTTTTTTATTTCGTCAGCCGGAGATAACTGCACTGGTAAATCATTTCTCGAATTCACCTCTTGCATTTGGTTGAGTATCATATTCACCTTTGATATTATCTTTTGTGCATTATCAATACAATTAATGTATGTTATTGATGTCTTGCTTGTCTCGCCAGACAAATAATAAATCTTTACAGTTGGATAATCAACATTTTTTGTCGTTATTACAAGTTCAAGTCTGGTGCAAACCTGAGATATCTTTTTTGAGGTTCCTCCTGCAATTGCCCCTACCGGTCCAAGTAGTGCGCCTCCCACAATGGCCTTTCCTAATCCTCCCTTCATTACTGAACCACTATCATCTATTAACTCATAGCCAATTATTTCATTGTAATCAAATACATAACTATTATCTATTTTTTTCTTTATTAAACCTCTTGTCAGCGCAAACCATTGATTTTCATCATCAAACCAGATATACCCTGTATCGTAAGTCATTTTAAACTTGCTTATTCTTTCTTGGTTTCTTGCCTTTCTTTTTTTTACAAATTCAATTCGTTCCTTTAATTCATCAACAGAGGATTGCTTAAATCTTGTCTTGTTAAAGCCTTCGGAAAAACTTATTGCTTCAACACACCAAGAACAGATCACTTCTCCGTTATCCAACTTTTTCCTGTCCATTGCGCCCGCTTCCCGTCCGCAAATCGCGCATTTTTTTCCCATATCACTTTACCTCTCTTCTTTCAATTACTGCTTTCCCATAATATAATCATAGTCATCAGATATTAGTCCATACTGCTCATGCCTGTAATTTTCATCATAAACATGGACATACTCATAATCTCCTCCTGCCCCAAACGAAAATACCAATTTGCCACTTTCTGTGTATCCCTCACAATTCGGACTATTATTTGAATCGCTTAATAAGGAATAACATTCTTTAATAGCTCCTATTGCAACATCTTCTGTTAAATAACTGTCATATATCGAATCTTTTACGGTAGCTGTAAAATATTCAACATTTCCTTCGATGCCATCAAGTTTAATGTTCACAACATATGTGTCATAGAGCCTATTGTATCGGTCTACGCGGCTTTCATCTGTTACAATAGCAGAATCTTCCATTGTGTCTACGTAAATATTATCTTCTATCGCAGATAATTCTTCTTTTTCATCCGTAATTTCACTCCCACAAGCCATAACAAAAAGCATCATCATGAATAATATTCCCAAAATAATTTTTTTCATTTCTTTCACTCCTAATAGCCTTAAACCTTTTAATCACAAGTTTATGATTGTTAAAAACTCTCTTTTTCAATTCGTTCCACCTATCATCATGTCTACAGTCCAACGGCAGAAACCCCATATTCTGCCTGTTCTTGAGTAAATCCTTCATATAGAAGCTGATTCACTAGTCCATCATGGCTAAAACTCGAATGTTTTAAGTATGACTGTGCCTTAGCAGCGGCTTGCGCATACCAATCAGCTCCGCAATTATTAGCGGCATATACAGCTTGGTCGTTTGTAAATTGCTCATACTCAAGTTGCCCAATCAAACCTGTATATGAAAATGCTGAATGTTTTAAATAGCTTTGTCCTTTGCCCAATGCCTGTGCATACCAGTCTGCTCCGCAATTATCCACGGCATATCTGGAATCGGATTCCGAAAAACCCTCATATATTAACTGCCCAACCAGCCCCTCATAAGAGAAGTTCGAATGTCGTAAATAACTATTAGCTTTTGCAAGTGCTTGTTCTTGGCTGGTTGTCGTTGTTTGTCCCTCGGAAGGTACTCCTACATTATCGTAATCAGGTTCATTATAATTATAGTCATTGTATGCATTATCATAATCTACATAATTTTGCGATTCATCATTTGTATCTGCATTTATTGCTTCATTTGTCACATCCTGCGGTATTGCCGAGCTTGATTCATATGTAGCCTCAAGTAAAGTACCAAATACGGTATTAATTTCACTTCCGTCTGTTGTATCAAAGTATTTTACAACAAATATTGATGGTACATTCTTAACGCTTGAAAATCCTTGATAATACCCTGCTATCCACACATCATGTCCTTCAAGACTTGTATAGTCTTCTACTTTTCCAAATAATGTTGCATCTATCACAGCAAGCCATCCATTGTTTTTATCGGTAATTCCAACTGTACAAATCAAATCACCAAATGTCGGATCCCCAAAATCCTCTTTTACCACTTCACCTATAGTTAATTTTATTGCTATTTTTGTATCACCAAGTCCGTTCTCCTCAGCTGTCTTGCTGTAAGTAGCATAGTCATCATCCGTCAACTTGTTATAGCCCTCAAAGAAACTACTTTCAGGCTGAAACTTTGCGGTTTCCTTGCTTTCACAACCTGTAAAACATACGCATAAAATAATCGCTACAATTGTTAACATCATTTTTCTCATATGGAATTCCCCTTTCTCAGCATGTGCTTAACCATAGTTAAAATAATTATCTACAAGTTCCATTAGTTACAATAAAACAACTATAGATTGCACTTAAGCTTCTTGTAATTATTGTGCTTATAATTATAAAAATGTCCTGTACAATAAACACCCCAATCGCTGAAGGCCGCTATTTAACTGCTAATAGCACCTCTTGCAAGGCTCATATCCGCTGTCTATTAATAATTTCTACTCTTTCCCCGCTATATTCCGGAATATACTGATTTTTAAAAACCACTTCAGAAGAAGTTTCAATAATATCATTTGTCGATGAATTCTCAGTATATGCAGCATATCCTGTATTTACTTGCTCATAAGATGATGTTTCTCCGACAGTCTTCTCATAATTGTCATCCCGTTCCGAATCTGTGGAAAACACGGCAATGATAACAACAATAAACAAAACAACAACCGCAAACGAGCCTGCTAACCCCTTCTTTTTCATAAAAACACCTCAATAATCTCCCCATTATTAAACAAATCATATCATATTGTGATTATCTCCACAATGTTTTGTTTCACAATATCATAATATAATTTTTATAGAACATTCATCAACAACAAGCGCGAGCAACGCGCATTGGAGGAATAATTATTATTGATTACACTCCTTTATGGAAAACAATGAAAGAAAAAAGCATATCGCAATATCAATTACTTAAATCGGGAATTGATAACAAAACTCTGGACAGCATAAAAAAAGGGCGAAATATCACCCTTTTAACTTTGGAAAAAATATGTATAGTTCTAAAATGCACTCCCAATGATGTAATATGTTTTACAGAAGAAGACAATTCACTTTCAACACAAAATAAACAACAAAACAAGTAAGCTATATGTGCGGCACTTCAATTGTGTCGCGATTTTTTGAATATTAATAATCAATAAGGCGGCACCTCAAAGTTTAAGTGCCGCCCAATATTACTATCATTTCACATCTTTTACCGCTTCTTTTATAGCTGCGCCAAAACTTACCACATCCTGCAAATTTGCCGGTACGATAAGCTTTGTTGCCTGGCCGTCAGCCACTTTTGCCATGGCTTCGTAGCTCTTAAGTGCCAAAACTGCCGAATCGGCTTGAGCTTCTTTTAAGAGTTCGAGACCTTTTGCTTCAGCTTCTTTAATCTTAAGAACTGCTTCAGCCTCACCTTCGGCAACCCTGATACGTTTTTCCTTCTCTGCTTCGGCGCGAAGAATTGTACTTTCTTTTTCGGCTTCCGCCTGCAAGATAAGGCTTTCTTTTTCACCTTCCGCTATAAGGATACGTGATTTCTTTTCACCTTCCGCCTGAAGAATTTTCTCACGACGTTCACGTTCCGCACGCATCTGTTTTTCCATAGCTTCCTGAATGTCGCGCGGCGGAAGGATATTTTTAAGTTCAACTCTGGTAACCTTAATTCCCCATGGATCCGTAGCCTCATCCAAAATAGCTCTCATTTTGCTGTTTATAATATCACGGCTTGTAAGAGTTTGGTCAAGTTCAAGCTCACCGATAATATTTCTAAGAGTGGTTGCCGTCAAGTTTTCGATTGCATTAATTGGGTCAACAACGCCGTACGTGTACATTTTAGGGTCTGTTATTTGAAAATACACTACCGTATCGATTTGCATCGTTACATTATCTTTTGTAATAACCGGCTGCGGAGCAAAGTCCTTAACGATTTCTTTTAAGGTAACCACACACGCTATCCTGTCTACAAAAGGTGCTTTAAAATGAAGACCGTGATTCCATGTTACATGGTAGCTTCCCAATCTTTCGATTACATATGCCATGGCCTGGGGTACAACCCTTAAGTTTGGCAAAATAATAATCATTGCTATTATGACAATTACAACAAGTATCGCTATTTTTTCCATATTCTGTTTGTCCTCCTGTTAGCTGTAAAATTTTCTAAACCCTAAATCTATTTACGACTCTTTATTCTGCCTTTTTTACATTTAGCTTAACACCGTCAATTGACACGATTTCAACGACTTCGTCCTTTTCGATGAGAATGTCCGAAACCGCACTCCAAAGCTTGCCATCAACTTTAACTTCGCCTACCTTTAAGGGTTCAATATTTTCCGTTACAATGCCTTGCATGCCCACAACCCTGTCAAGATTTGTTTTTTCGTTGCTCTTACCCAGCCTTTTCATAAGCATCGGCCTTGTAAGCAACATAAGGACGACTCCCGCAATTACAAATACCGCAAGCTGAATAACGATAGAATCCGTAGCAAGGGAAACAAAAATTGCGGCAACTGCGCTTACAACAAACCAAACGCAGACCAGGTTAATCGTTACGAGCTCGATAACCGCCAAGGCTACGGCGATAATCAGCCATACAATCCAAGCCATATCATATCCCTACTTTCTTTTCTTGTTCGGAGTATTAAGAACATATCTGTACTTGCTGCCTGCGCCGAGAAGATTTAAAAGTACCTTAAATACATTCTTTTTCCGTTTGCCGTCAAGTTTCGCAAACCCCTTAATAAATCCCATCAGATTGTCAACTTTTAAGTTCCAAAGATCGTTTGTTGTTTCAACTCCCGCATCTTCCATTAGTTGAAAGAAAGATGTAACAAACTCTTCTTTTTCATCATCTGTCAGGCTTTTCAGCCATTCATCCGATACTATGTCATAATAGGCACCTTTTCCCTTTAAACTTTCGAGACAAAGGATTTTTGTGCCTTCCACATTCCAATTAAATGCATTATGCGCAACTATGGTGTCTACGCTTGTATCTACTACATTATACTTTTCATCGTGTACCATTAACATCCCTACGAAGGAAACCGCAGGATAAAATGATTGAACACGACTTCTGATCATAAGATATTCCGGGCGTTTAAAGAATTGTTCTCTGAATCCCGGGCAATCAAAATTGTAGACTTTCTCTATTTTATTCTGAATTCGCATGCTGCACATGGATCCGCTGTAAATGGAAAGATTGCCGCCTTTCGAATGACCGCAAAGCCAGAGTCTTTTATATCTTTTTCCCACTTTATTTACATATTCGGTAGCCGATTCCTGCGCCGGAACCGAATCACGAAAGCTCATCATAAAGTTTTCTTTCCATCCGGCAAAACTTCTGTCGGTGCCCGCAAAAACAATAACCGCGGATTTTTTGTCAATTTCCACCGTGTAAGCTTCAAACTGTTGATCCATGTCCCTGTCGTTGATGCAAATGTAATTCATTACGTGTAAATCCTTGAAACGTACAGATCTTGCCATTGCTTCTATAAGAAAGTGAATTCTGTCCGTAAACATGGTGCTTAAAGGCATTTCTTCATTTGCATACTTATCGCCGACGAAGGGTACTGCATCCTCAAATGTTGTAAATTCACCTTCGCCTATGGCAGGAATAATCCCGCCCCACTTGACATACACCGCCGTTGCCAAAATCAAAGCATCCAGTTCGTTGAAATTTTCAGGCGTTAGAGCTATATCCCCACGCCATTTTACATAGTCTAATATATTTGCCATCTTTCCCCCAGAAAATGTATAAATAAAAATACTGTTAACATCATTATAATATATTTATAATGCGATGTTAACAGTAATTTAAGTAAAACTTACAAGTAAAATGTCATAATTTTATATACTGTATGTTGCAATATATTGCATGTTTTCATCATGGGCAATTCCCGGGTCGTTGATGGAAAATACAGGGTTTTTGCCGCAGTCTTTTAAGCCGATTTCAAAATGGCAAAGTGCGATTCCCATGTCTATTTTTTGCATATCCCAGCCCTTTTTGTTAACATATCCCGGGCTCTGCATTTCATAAAAATGGAAGTTGTTTCCGTCTTTTACAATGCGCCAAGGCTGTTTATTTACCGCCGAAGGTGCCCATCTTACCATTTCGAAAGCATCGCTTATATCCGATACTTTCGCCGGATCGAGAGGGCTTTTTAAATCGTTTTCGAAGAAAATCTCGCCAAAGTCTTTTCTTGTATCCGCCTTAATTCCTTTGCGCATCATGTTTTCGCGAAGGGAGCGCTTCTTTGCGGGATATCCGATAGGAGAAACGCATGGCAAAACCTCGTCTTCCGCAACACCCATTACTTGTTCGAAAACGTCTCTGTTCATGGTGCCGCCGATCCATACCGTACCAAGTCCCAACGACTCGGCAAAAAGCACAAATTTTTCGAAGGAATATCCGAAAGCTTCTTCGCCGCCTTTAAGCTGCTTCATCTTAGCTGCAATGTATGTGTTCTCGCCAACCAATACCGGGCTT
>CACZQX010000108.1 GCA_902783445.1 uncultured Lachnospiraceae bacterium | reverse complement strand
GCCTTTTCCTTAGGGCTTCCCGTTAAAACAGTCTTTTCACCTTTAACCTCCGGCGGAAACATCTTTTCAACGCTTGTTGGAGAACCGATGCTGCCAAAACGGCTTAAATCCTTGTCCGGAAGCTCGTCGAAAGGAACGATTCTTATAGGACTGCCGGCGGTTTCACGCTTAAGCTTGTAGGACGGCAGGCGAGGCACATTAAGTGAATTGTCCACCGTTATAAGACAAGGATAAGACATGGCGGAAAGCTGTGTAAGACTTCCCAGGTCCTGTCTGACCTTGATGGATTTTTCATCCACATCCGCAATTTCGTTAACCCAAGCAACATGAGGAATGTTTAAATGCTCCGCAATAGCAGGACCGATTTGGGCGGTGTCGCCGTCGGTTGTTTGCTTGCCGCATATAATCAAATCGTAATCTTTAATGATTTTAATTCCCTGTGAAAGTGTATAAGAAGTTGCAAGGACGTCGGAGCCCGCAAATTTGGCATCGGACAAAATAACGGCATCATCCGCGCCCATGGCATAAGCATCATAGACCATTTCGCTTGCCTTAGCCGGACCCATGGTAAGAACCGTAACCTTTATTTGATTTTTTGAAGATGAAAGTTTTTCTTTGATTTTAAGAGCGCATTCCAGCGCGTGAAGATCGTAAGGATTGGTTTTGGTATCAATCCCGTCTCTAATAAGAGTGCCGTATTTTTCGTCCACCTTAACATCGGAGCTAGCCGGCACCTGTTTCATACATACAACAATATTCATGACTTTCCCTTTTTTATTAATAGCACGAGCCATGCCCGTGCTATGTTTACTATTTGTTTTCGATAATTTCGTCAGGGGTAATTATTACCTGCATCTTTTCATCGTGTTCTTCGCATTCGATGGCGTCCACCAATTGGAACTCATAACAAAGAGCAACCTTAAAAAATTTGTCGCAAATGTTTCTGTCCAAAAACTTGTCGTAGAAGCCTTTGCCGTAACCGATACGGTTGAAGTTTCTGTCAAAGGCAAGACCCGGGGTTAACATAAGTACCTTATCGTCGTAAGCGATTTTTTCCGTAACCGGTTCCATAATGCCGTTGTAGCCCGGTGCAAGGTCCGCAAAGCTTTCAATATAGCAAAAAGCCATATTGTCGCCAAAAACTTTAGGAACCGCAACTTTCTTGCCGTCCTTCCAAGCGCGCTTGATGATATCGTCCGTTACAACTTCGTGATTGTAACTTACGTAACTGTAAATAACATCATAGGACTTGTAAAAGTCGGAATCAAGAAACATTTCCGTTATGGTTTTACTAAGGTTTTCGACAGCTTGATCTGTCATGCCGTCACGTTCTTTAAGTATCTCTTTTCTGAGTGTGGATTTATCCATGGCGAAACCTCCTGCTTGTGAAGTCTATTTTAATCTATAAGTCGGTTAAAAATCAAGTGGTTCAGCCAAAATCTATAAACCGAAAATTAAGCCCACACCATGAATGATAGCCGCAACAAGCCAAGCCACCAAGCATTGCAAAATAACGATTCCCACAGCCCATTTGCCTCCAAGCTCTCTTTTGATGGATGCGATGGCCGCAACACAAGGAGTGTAAAGCAGGCAAAATACCAAAAGTCCAAAAGCCGAAAGTGGTGAAATGGCGCCGGTTAAGGCCGCAACGCTGCCAAAGAGGACGGAAATTGTGGAAACCACGCTTTCTTTTGCCATAAAGCCGGTAATAAGGCCGGTGACGATACGCCAATCCCCAAAGCCAAGAGGTACAAAAATCGGCGCAACAAGTCCCGCAATATGAGAAAGCAAGGAATCGCTTTGATCCGTAACCAAATTAAGAGTCAGGTCAAAGTTTTGCAAGAACCAAATAACAATGGTTGCAATAAAGATAACCGTAAAGGCGCGCTGAAAAAAGTCCTTGGCTTTGTCCCACAAAAGCCTTGCAACGTTTTTGATGCCCGGCAGCCTGTAGTTAGGAAGCTCCATAACAAAAGGCACCGCTTCGCCTCTGAATACGAATTTTTTGGAAATAAGGGCAATCAAAATACCCACAAAAATGCCTATAAAATACATAAGCGGCATAATAAGCCAAGCAATTTTAGGGAAAAATGCCGCGCTAAAGAAGGCATAAATCGGAAGCTTGGCGGAGCAGCTCATAAAAGGACTGAGCATAACCGTCATTTTACGGTCGCGCTCGGAAGGCAAGGTACGGCTTGCCATAACGCTCGGCACCGTACAACCAAATCCGATCAGCATCGGCACGATGCTTCGGCCGGAAAGACCGATTTTCCTGAGAAGCTTGTCCATAACAAAAGCGATTCTTGCCATATATCCCGTATCTTCCAAAAGGGATAAGAAGAAAAACAAAACAACGATAATAGGCAGGAAACTAAGGACCGAGCCCACGCCGTTAAAGATACCGTCAATAACCAAGGAGTGCAGTATGTCGTTAATCCCCGCTGAGCTCATGGCATTATCCACAAGCTCCGTCAAAGAGTCGATGCCAAGGGCCAAAAGGTCTTGCAATAACTTACCGAAAACATTGAAGGTAAGGAAAAAGATCAAAAACATAATGGCCACAAAAGCGGGAATGGCAGTATATTTGCCGGTTAAGAACCTATCGATCTTGCGACTTCTTATGCTTTCTTTGCTTTCTTGAGGCTTAACGACGGTTTTGTCGCAAAGCTTGCCGATATATGAAAAACGCATATCCGCAATGGCTGCGGCGCGGTCGAGACCGCTTTCCTTCTCCATTTGGATGATGATATGCTCTAACATTTCTTTTTCGTTTTGGTCCAGATTAAGGCGTTCGAGAATAATCTCGTCCCCTTCCACCAGCTTGCTTGCGGCGAAACGAACGGGAATATCAGCAGCTTTGGCGTGGTCCTCAATAAGGTGAATAACGCCGTGCAAACAACGGTGGATGGCACCGCCGCGGTCGTTTTCATCGCAAAAATCCGTACGCGTCGGCGGCTCTTGATATTTGGCCACATGAAGAGCATGAGAAACAAGCTCGTCGATACCTTCGTTTTTGGCAGCGGAAATAGGAATAACCGGAATCCCCATACTTGCTTCCATTTCGTTAACATGGATATGACCGCCGTTGTTTCTTACTTCGTCCATCATGTTAAGAGCAAGAACCATAGGAATTTCAAGCTCCATAAGCTGCATGGTAAGATAAAGGTTACGCTCTATATTGGTAGCATCAACGATGTTGATGATGGCTTTTGGTTTTTCCTGCAGGACAAAGTCGCGGGTAACAAGCTCTTCCGCACTGTAGGCGGACATGGAATAAATGCCCGGAAGGTCCGTTATGGAAGTAGCTTTGTTGTTTCTGATGCGGCCATCCTTGCGGCTAACCGTAACACCCGGGAAATTGCCCACATGCTGGTTGGCGCCGGTAAGCTGGTTAAAAAGTGTGGTTTTACCGCAGTTTTGGTTGCCCACCAAGCCAAAGGTAAGAAGTGTGCCCTCAGGCAAGGGATGCTCGTCGGCCTTTTTGTGGAAAGGACCGCCTTCACCAAGGCCCGGATGAGGATTTTTAACCATCTGAGCTTTAGCTGATTCCTTTTTAACATAGTCTTTTGTAATCTCTATTTTTTCGGCGTCAGCAAGACGAAGAGTCAAGGCATAGCCGTGGATTTTAAGCTCCATTGGGTCTCCGAGAGGTGCATACTTAACAAGAGTGACCTCCGCACCCGGAATGACACCCATATCAAGAAAGTGCTGTCTTAGCGCGCCTTCGCCGCCTACGGAAACTATTTCAGCTGATTCGCCGATGTTTAAATCAGTTAAATTCATTTTAAACCCTTTCATTTGGCCTATAATAATGATGCTCGGACATAGGATAAGTGCCGGCCCGGCTCAAAAGCAAAGCCACAAATTTATTAACTAATACTATTATTGCATATTTCTGTGCTAAATGATAATTATTTTTATAAACTGACAGCAAAGCAAATTGTCAGTTATATTGCGCTAACCATTATATTATTAAACTTATATAATTACAAGGAAATTATTCATTTAAAGTGCTTTAAAAATATACAATCCGGGTATATAATCGACTTATGGAAACTTTAGACATAAACACAGGCATAACAAAAGAAAACAAAAACTACAATGCGTTGGATTTGGTGAAATTTATCCTCGCTTTTTTTGTGGTTGCAATACATATCGATCCCTTTTCTCCGGAAGTCTACGAAGAAGCGGAGTTTTTAAACTACTACAGCCAACAGCTGGTATGCAGACTGGCGGTGCCGTTTTATTTCGCCGTATCGGGCTTTTTGGTATTTGCAAAAATCGATTTAAAAAACCCGGACTCATCCTACATAAAGAAATATTGCTTTAAAATCTTAAGGCTTCTGGGCACCTGGTTTTTCCTACTCTACGCCGGGGGCAAATATCAGCTTTGGTATATGGGCGCCGTGGTGCTGGC
>CACZQX010000107.1 GCA_902783445.1 uncultured Lachnospiraceae bacterium | reverse complement strand
TAAGATGAATTTAGATAATAAAAAGTTTTTGGTTGCGGGTATGGGAATAAGCGGTATAGGTGCCGCAAAACTCCTTAAAGAAATATCTGCGGATTTTGTTCTTTATGATTCCAAAAGCGATTTGGATAAGAACAAAATACTTGAAGAAATCGGTCTTGAAAATGACCATCCTTTTATTTGCGGAGAAATTAAAAAATCAGATTTTGATAATATAGATGTGCTTGTTATAAGCCCGGGTGTTCCGATTGACAGCGATATCGTGCTTTTGGCACGCGAGGCGGGATGCGAGGTTATCGGTGAAATCGAGCTTGCCTACAGCGTTCAAAAAGGCAAACTTATAGCCATTACGGGTACAAACGGTAAAACCACGACAACGGCTTTGACCGGTGAAATAATGAAAAATTACAATGCTCACACACAAGTTGTGGGTAATATCGGTACATCTTACGCAGCGGCCGCAAATCATACATTTGATGACGGCGTGGTTGTTGCGGAAATCAGCAGTTTCCAGCTTGAAAGCATTGTAGACTTCAAACCGGAAATAAGCGCTGTTTTAAACATTACTCCGGATCATTTGAATCGTCACAAAACAATGGAGAACTATTCAAAAATTAAGATGGATATCGGCAAAAATCAAACTGCCGATGATTTCATGATTTTGAATTATGATGACGAATATTTAAGAAATGCCGCAAAAAACGTAAAGGCTAAGGTCTTGTTTTTCAGCAGCACATGCGAAGTGGAAGAAGGTGCTTTCTTTAAAGAAGGCAATATTTACTTAAATCTTAATGGCAAAAAAGAGCTATTTTGCAGCGAAAACGAAGTAAATATCCTGGGCACTCACAATATGGAAAACATTATGGCTGCTGTACTTATGAGTATTTGCGCCAAAGTTCCCATGGATATTATCAAAGATAGCGTTAAAAACTTTAAAGCGGTAGAACACAGAATAGAATTTACAAAAGAAGTAAAAGGCGTTAAATATTACAACGATTCAAAGGGTACCAATATCGATGCCACAATAAAGGCAATTCAAGCTATGAGAGGCAAAAGCGTTCTTATTGCCGGAGGATACGATAAGGGTGCCGATTTCAGGGAATTGGTTCGTGAATTTAACGATGATATTAAATTGGTCGTTTATTTCGGCGCAACTGCGGACAAAATCGAAGCTGCCTGTAAAGAATTGGCCTTCGACCGCATAAAGAGAGTGGCAGATTTAACAGAGGCCGTGAAAGAATCGGCAAATGCCGCTATCAGTGGTGAAAATGTATTGTTTTCTCCTGCTTGCGCAAGTTGGGATATGTACAAAAACTTTGAGCAAAGAGGAGAGCATTTTAAGAAATTGGTTGGGATGCTTTAATGAGAGCTAAGAAAGGTCCGGTTGACTTTACATTACTGGTAATTATAATATTCCTTTTGTGCTTTGGCCTGGTTATGTTATACAGTGCCAGTTCTTATAATGCCCAGATTAAGTTCGGATCTTCGATTTGGTTCCTTAAAAAACAAGCTCTTTCAACGGTTGTGGGAATTATCGCTATGTTCATCGTAACGATTATTCCTTACCAGATATGGAAAAAATTCGCATTAATCGCTTACGGACTTGCAATAGTATTTATTCTTCTTACTCATTCGCCTTTGGGTATCGAGGTAAATGGTGCCAAAAGATGGGTGGGTATCGGACAGAGCTTATCTTTTCAGCCTGCCGAATTTGCCAAAATCGCCGTTATTATATTTTTGGCATATATCATTTGTAAAAACAGAAAACAGATTTCGGATTTCAAAACCGTAATTAAAATGCTTGCTTTTGCGGGAGTTTTGGCGGTTTTGATTGCTGTCATGACCTCTAACTTGAGTTCCGCAATCATTATTTTCGGAATTGCTTATGTAATGGTATTTGTGGCAAGCCCGAAATATCTTCAATTCGTGCTTTTGGCGCTGGCGGTGGTTCTTATAGCGGTGCTTTTTATCGCCTTTGTAAGTTATCGTGCCGACCGTGTTGCGGCTTGGCTGGATCCGGAAAAATACTATTTGGACGGTGGTTTCCAGGTTCTTCAAGCTCTTTACGCCATTGGTTCCGGCGGACTTTTCGGCAAGGGCCTTGGTAACAGTATCCAAAAGCTTGGTTTTGTTCCGGAAGCCCAAAATGATATGATTTTTACCATTATTTGTGAAGAACTTGGCCTGTTTGGTGCGATTTGCGTTATTGTTCTTTTTATCTTTTTGGTATGGCGTTTTATTAAAATCGCGCAAAATTCCAGAGATATGTTCGGAAGTCTTGTTGTTACCGGGGTGATGGCGCATATTTCGCTCCAGGTAATTTTGAATATAGCCGTTGTAACCAATTCGATACCAAACACCGGTATTACCTTGCCTTTTATCAGTTACGGCGGTACGTCGGTATTGTTTTTGTTGGCCGAAATGGGGCTTGTGCTTTCTGTTTCAAGGCAAATGCAGCAAGAGGAGATAGCTGTGGATGATGGCAGATAATAAAAGAAAAATCATAAAAAGAATTATTATTATTGCTTTGATAGTTGCTATAGCCTTAATCGCCTTTTTTATCTTTTACAAAAAGGGAATCATTAATTTCCAAAAAGAAGAGGAAGAAAGCGTAATAGATGCTGAAATCAGCGAAAAATACAGCATTGTGGGCTGCATAAAATACACGGACTTTTACATGTATTTCGACCAGGATGGTGTTGTGAGAACTTCTTCTCCGGAGAAAGATGAAAACATCCCGCTTGTTTTGGGCTTGAATTTTGATCATGTGGCAATTAACGATGAACTTGATATTGCAAACGAAGATATATTTCGCTGGCTCTTGGAGGTTGTTCAAACTCTGAACAAATACGAGATTAAGTTTGAAAAAATATACATTTCGTCGGATTATGAAATGACTCTTTACATCGCAAATGTTAAAGTTGAGCTTGGAAAAAACGAGTATTCGGCAGAAAAAATTGCGGAACTCAGCAACTTTTACGACAAGCTTGTAGGTCTTTCGGGGACCTTATTTATGCAGGATTTTGATTTAAATAACAAGACTTTTACTTTTAAAAGCAATCAGTAAAAATCGGTTGAAAAAAATCCTAAAAAAAGGTATTATAGAAAAAGAAATATTTAAAAATGATTATTATTGATTTTTTTGTATATATGATGTGTTAAAAAAGGAGGAGAAATCTTTGTTAGAGATAGTTACTAATTCTGAGAGCGGCGCAAAGATTATTGTAGTTGGTGTTGGTGGTGCTGGTAATAACGCTGTCAATCGTATGATTGATGAAAATATATGTGGTGTGGAGTTTCTTGGCATTAATACTGATAGACAGGCACTTAAGCTTTGTAAAGCTGCAACGACATTGCAGATCGGCGAGAAACTTACAAAAGGACTTGGTGCGGGTGCTCAGCCTGAAATCGGGGAAAAGGCAGCCGAAGAAAACATTGATGACATTGAAAAATTAATCAGCGATGCTGATATGGTATTTGTAACATGCGGAATGGGTGGCGGTACCGGTACGGGTGCGGCTCCGGTAATCGCAAAAGTTGCCAAAGAAATGGGCAAACTTACGGTTGGTGTTGTTACAAAACCTTTTAGATTCGAAGCTAAGATTAGAATGCAGAATGCAATTTCAGGTATCGAAAAGCTTAAAGAACACGTAGATACTCTTATCGTAATCCCTAATGATAAACTTCTTGATATTGTTGACAGAAGAACAACAATGCCTGAGGCTCTCAAAAAAGCCGATGAAGTATTACAGCAGGCAGTTCAGGGTATTACCGACTTGATTAATAAAGATGCATTGATTAACGTTGACTTTGCCGACGTTAAGACAGTTATGAAAGACAAGGGTGTTGCTCATATCGGTATCGGTACAGGTAAGGGCGATGACAAAGCATTGGAGGCTGTTCAGGCAGCCGTTGCAAGTCCGCTTCTTGAGACAACTATCGAGGGTGCATCACATATCCTTATTAACTTAACAGGTGATGTTTCACTTGGTGATAATATGGTTGCATGTGATTACATCAACTCTATTGCCGGCGAAGATATTAATGTAATTTACGGTTTGTGCTACGACGAAACATACACAGATGAAATCGTCGTTACGGTTGTTGCTACAGGCGTTGCGGAACCTGAAGAAGGTGCTAAGGCACAAAAACCTGCTCAGACAACTATCAACAAACCTGTTATGAATACAGGTTTTAATGTTAAACCTCAAACAGCTGCAGCTGCTTCTCAGTCGGCTGTCTCAACAACGGTACAGCAGATTAAAACACCTGAAGTAAAACCGGTTAACATTCAAAAACCGGCAACTCCGACTGCAACTACAAGAACAAAACAGTTGGATATTCCTTCATTTTTGAAAAAAGATAAATAAAAAAATTTAAGGAACCTTGATTTCAAGGTTCCTTATTTTTAGCTTGTTATTTCTGAAATGCGTCTTTTTTGTTCTTTTTGTAGAAGTGTAGAATAACATTTTCAATTTTTCTTTTAAAACGAATGCTCTTCCTTTCTCTCGGATCGATATATTTAACCATTATACAATGCATTCCGACGCGCCTTGCACCAAGTACATCGGTTAAAATCTGGTCCCCGATAAATATGGCTTCCTCCAATTTGATTCCCATTTTTTTAACGGACAAAAGATATCCGCCCTTAGAAGGTTTGTGGGCATCAAAGGTGTATTCCGAACCTACGGCATCCGCAAAAGGTTTAACTCTCTTTTCATTGTTGTTTGAAATGATACAAGTTTTAAAACCGATTCGTCTAAGCTCTTCAAATAAAGCTACGGATTGCGCCGTATAAGGGTGATCG
>CACZQX010000106.1 GCA_902783445.1 uncultured Lachnospiraceae bacterium | reverse complement strand
ATCTTGAAAGGAGAAGAAACACGAAACAGACAGAAAAAACAGTGAAGGCACTTGCGGAACTATCATATGTCCAAAAAGCCCCTATGCTTATATAAAAAGTCTCAAAAAATATACCCCCGCAGGAAAATTTAGGAGGCGGGCGATGAAGGAGGGGGGTACTTTTTGCGAGACCCCTCCCCCTATCTGATTTTTAGTGGTCAAGGTGTTATTTTATTTTTAAGTTTGTTTTGCAATTTCAAAAAATTTTCAATTTTAACAAAGTTTAATTGATACTTCGTTTTGAAAAGGCAAACGAAACCAGACAACAACACTTTAACTTTCTATTTCTTTTACAACTTTCTTGTAAACACCAAGAACATTAAGCTCAACAATCTCATCAATTGCTTGTTCAACAGCAATTGCTTGATCTGCATAACTAAGATCATTAGATGTGCGCGCTATTCGAGCTAAGTATTCACAAGTGTGATAACCCTGAAGATCATCGAATGCTTTCCAATCATCGAACTGTGTAAAGGGATCATACGGATTATCAGTAGTAGTAAGCATTACTTCTTTCATAATCATTCCCTTTCTTACGAGTTAACAGCTTTTTGTAGTGTACTTGCAGACAAACCAGTAGCCTCTTCGACTTCAGCCCAAGTGTAACCAGCTCTAAGTAAAGCTTTAGCACGAGACAACTTAGCATCTGAGATTGCTTTTGTTGGACGAGGCGTTGCTCTCTTCTGAAGATCGTCTAGGTCTACATATTTAACAATCTGTGACAGTTTGCTATCTGAAATAGCTCCAGCTTGAATTGCTTCCCATTCACGATCAGTGAGCTCAATATGTACCCCGGATGCCCCCGTTCTTCGACGGGCGGTGTCTAGGGCTATAGCGCTCATCTTTTTCTTCTCTTCGTTTGTCATGTCGGGGTTATCTCTTTTTTTAGCCTGGATGATCTTACTTGCAACTAGCTGGGCCTGTCTTTCTTTTGGAGAGTTACGAAGGGCCAGTTGCAAATTGGAATTCAGGCTCTTGACCTCTTCGGAATATGCAACCTTAGCAGAAGGTGAATATGTAAGCTTGCCTGTAGAAATAAGTTCCTTACGTGCATCATTTGCAAGGGCTTTCATTTTATTAGCGTGCTTCGCATATTTATCTTCAATGATTGTGCCAGAGGATAAAGAATATGCATCATCGGTGATCATCATTTTTGTAGTCTTCTCAGTTCTAAGAAGTTCTTTACCAGCTTTATTAGTGTACGTTTCGCCGGTTGGTACATAAACTTTCTTTCCAGAATAATAATCTTTCAATTGCTCTGGTGTCATATTTTTTGTAGAGTAAACTTCTTTACGAGCTGGAATTCTAGCCTGAGACTTGGCTCTAGAAATAAGAGTAGCCGCTCCTCGATTAGGACCACCTTGATATTTTTCTTTAAGTGCCGCAATACCGTTGTCAGTATACGACTGTCTCCAGTTAAGATTATGTTTCTCGGCGTCGATGACAACCATGGAATGTTTTACTGCACGGACCAATTCTTCATCGTTTGCGCCTTTGAGTGTCATATCCGTAATAAGGTTAGATACCTTTCCCATTTCTGTCTGCTTATGAAATCCAGTCTTTTTTGATACCTCGGGCATTCCTTCATATGCAGGATATGCTTCTTTGGGATCAAAGTCTTGTAATTTCTTCAGCGTAGCAGAAGTTCTGGTATTTATTTTTTGCCCCTTTGTTGGAATAACCGTAACGGTATCGCCGTCAAAGTCGGCACCAGAAAGCTGAGCTGCAACATGAGAATTTATGCCAATGGCATTTTCTGCGTTTGCAATATATGTTCTGCCTTCTTTGTTTCGGTTATTAACAATAAGACGAGGCATTTCAAATGTTCCACCATGAGGATATCGAACAAGCACTACTTCTTCTCCATCTTTATAATTTGGTGCGTAAACCTCATTATCTTTCAAAGAAGTAACCGGTAAAATAACATGAGTCCTTTGCCTAGGAAATCCAGCAGCTTTCAAATGAACAGCTTCTGAATCACAACTATCCGCAAAAGACTCAAGTAATTTACGTTTTACAACGGGATTTGTTAATGCACAAATTTCATCAAATTCCGCTTTTTTCTGATCGTATCTAAGATTTAACTGTTTTTCAGCAACCTCTGGTCTTTGTTTCGATAACATTTGGGAGGACAAGCTTTTTTGCCAATGACCCCAATCTTCATCGCTATTTACGATATTTATGGCGGATAAATGTTTTTTACCATCTTCTCCAACATATTCT
>CACZQX010000105.1 GCA_902783445.1 uncultured Lachnospiraceae bacterium | reverse complement strand
TAGAATGGATATTTATATGGATAACTCGGCCACAACCAAAGTTGCCGATGAAGTAAAAGAAATAGTTTTAAAAGTAATGACGGAGGATTTTGGGAATCCTTCTTCCAAACACATAAAAGGCGTTGAAGCCGAAAAATATATTAAGGATGCAAAGCAGATTATTGCTTCATCTCTTAAGGTTAAGGATAAGGAAATATTCTTTACATCCGGCGGCACCGAGTCAAATAATTTGGCTATAATCGGTGTGGCGAATGCTTATAAACGCAGTGGTAACCACATTATCACAAGCAAAATTGAGCACCCTTCCGTTATTAATCCTTTTGTATATTTGGAAGAGCAAGGCTTTGATGTTTCCTATGTTGGTGTGGACAGTCACGGTCATATTGATGAGGAAGAACTTAAGAGCTTACTCAGAGCCGACACCATCCTTGTTTCTTTTATGATGACCAACAACGAAGTGGGCGCAACGCAAGATGTTAAAAGATTAGTTGACATAATTCGAGAAAATAATCCGGCTACAATCGTTCATGTGGATGCGGTTCAGGCTTATGCCAAATATAAGATTTTCCCAAGCAAATGGGGTGTGGACCTTTTGTCCGTCAGCGGTCACAAGCTTCACGGACCTAAGGGTATCGGCTTTTTATACATCAAAGAAAAGACCAAGATTAAGCCGATAATACTTGGAGGTAATCAGCAGGATGGCATCCGCTCCGGTACGGAAAACGTTCCGGGCATTGCGGGCCTTGGCCTTGCGGCAAAGCTTGCTTACGAAGGCTTCGATGAAAAAGTCAGCCACATGCGAGAAATCAGAGACTTTATGTCGAAAGAATTTGCGGGCATAGAGGGAGTGAGCGTTAATAACGAAACAGGGGACAATGCGCCCCACATTGTAAGCGCTTCCTTTGAAGGTGTTAAAAGCGAAGTTTTTCTTCATTCCTTGGAAGATAAAGGAATTTACGTTTCGTCCGGTTCGGCTTGTTCCACCCACAAACGTGCACCAAGCGGTACACTTGTGGCATTGGGTGTGAAAAAGGAATTGCTTGATTGCACACTACGTTTCAGCCTCTCGGATGAAAACACCATGGAAGAGGCAAAGTTCGTTGTGGAAGTGGTGAAAGAACTTTACCCGAAACTTAAGATGTTCAGACACTATTAATATATGGGATTTAATGGTTTATTTAACACAGCATTAAAGTTAAACAATTTATTGGTTTTAAAAGCCGAATAGAAAGAGAAAACAAATGAAATTAGACAAATTTTTAATTAAATACGCCGAAATCGGCGTTAAAGGAAAAAACAGATATTTATTTGAGGATAAGCTTGTTTACAATATCAAAACAGCTCTATCCAAAATCGATGGCGAATACAAGGTAAGAAAAACCGAAGGTCGTATCTATGTTGAGTGCTTATCAAGCTTTGACAATGACGAGGTTGTTGAAACATTAAAGACGGTTTTCGGTATCGTTGGTATTTGTCCTCTTCTTCAGATTACGGACGAAGGCTTTGACGATTTGTCTGCAAAAGTTGTTAACTTTATCGATGAAACATATGACAAAAAAGATTTTACTTTTAAGGTTATGGCTCGTCGTTCAAGAAAGAATTATCCTCTTAATTCCATGGAAATAAACGAGGAATTGGGCGGCAGAATCTTAGATGCATTCCCTGATCTTAAGGTAGATGTGCATAAGCCTGAGGTTTACATAAATGTAGAAATCAGAGAGCGCATTAATATTTATTCAAAGGTTATTCCGGGTCCGGGAGGTATGCCTGTGGGCACGGCGGGATCAGCCATGCTTCTTTTATCCGGCGGTATCGACAGTCCCGTTGCGGGCTATATGGTTGCAAAGCGCGGTGTTAAAATCGACGCGGTTTACTTCCATGCGCCACCTTATACCAGCGAGCGCGCTAAACAAAAAGTTGTGGATTTGGCTCGTATTGTATCGAGATATTCGGGACCGATAAGACTCCATATTGTAAACTTTACAGACTGCCAGCTTAAGATTTATGAAGGCTGTCCACATGACCAGCTTACTATCATTATGCGCCGCTATATGATGAAAATTGCGGAGCATTTTGCAAAAGAAAAGGGAAATCTCGGACTTGTAACGGGTGAAAGCATCGGCCAGGTTGCCAGCCAGACAATGCAGTCCATGGCAGTTACAAACGAAGTTTGCACAATGCCTGTTTACAGACCTTTGGTGGCAATGGATAAGCAGGATATTATTGATATTTCCGAGAAAATCGGAACATACGAGACATCGGTTCTTCCTTACGAAGATTGTTGTACAATCTTTGTGGCCAAGCATCCGGTTACAAAGCCTAACCTCGTTTCTATTAAAAAGAGCGAATCTCATATAGAAGAAGCCATGGAAGAACTTGTAAAAGTTGCTATAGAAACAACGGAAGTTATTGATGTAGAATTTTAATTATTTGTTTGCGGCCCGCTAATGCTCGGCCGCAAATTAACTTATGAGAGGTAAATTTATGAAAGCTGCAATCCACAATCTGGGCTGTAAAGTTAATTCATATGAAGCGGAATCCATGCGAGAACAGCTGATAAATAATGGTTATGAAATGGTGGATTTCTCTGAAAAAGCTGATGTGTATATTGTTAATACATGCAGCGTTACCAATATTGCCGACCGTAAATCAAGGCAGATGCTTCATCGTGCAAAAAAGCTTAATCCCGAGGCCGTAGTTGTAGCTGCCGGCTGTTATGTGCAGGAAGTGGGGGATGAACTGCTAAGGGATAATGCAGTTGACATAATTCTTGGTAACAATAAAAAGTCAAACCTTGCGGAAACACTTGCCGACTACTTCAAAGACCAAAGTAAAAATGCTAACTTTGTTGACATTGGCGAAGAAAAACTTTTCGAAGAAACTCCCGTGGAAACAACGGATGAAAATATAAGAGTAAATGTTAAGGTTCAGGACGGATGCAATAATTTTTGCACTTATTGCATTATTCCTTATACCAGAGGAAGAATCAGAAGCAGAAGTATCTCGGAAATTCAAAAAGAAGTTAAGGGCTTGGCAAAAAAAGGATACAAAGAGATTGTTATTAACGGCATAAACTTAAGCTCTTACGGTTTGGACAAGACGGAGACTTCTTCGTCTGACGAAAAGATTTCCTTAATAGAATTGCTTGAGAAATTAAACGAAATCCCGGGCATAGAACGTATCAGAATGAGCTCTTTGGAACCCAGAGTAATTAGTTCTGATTTTGTGGAAAGACTAAAGAAACTTGAAAAAATATGCCATCATTTTCATCTTTCCATGCAAAGCGGTTGTGACGAAACTTTAAAAAGAATGAATCGTCATTACACATCCGACGAATACTTTGAAGCCTGTCTGCGACTTCGCAATGCTTTTGATGATGCCGCCATTACGACGGATGTAATTGTGGGATTTCCGGGAGAGACGGAAGAAGAATTTGAAAAAAGCTATGATTTTTGCAAAAAAGTAGGATTTGCGGATCTTCATGTATTTAAATATTCCAAGAGAAAAGGTACGAAAGCTGCGGATATGCCGAATCAATTAACGGAAAAACAAAAACATGAGCGTAGTGAGAAGCTTATAAAACTGGGCAAAGAAATGTCCGAAGCTTTCAGAAACAAATTTCTTGGAGAGGAAACTGAAGTGCTTTTCGAAGAAAAGTGCATATTATCCGGCGAAGAATACTATATAGGACATACGAGACAGTATCTTAAAGTGTGTGTAAAGTCCGATGAAAACTTGGTGGGCAAAAACATGAAAGTATTGATAGATAAGCCCCTTGAATCGGAAATACTCCTTGCAAGGATTTAAAAACTGTATTATTATAGAGTTAGTCAACAAATGCAATTTTCGACCCTTTGTTATAAAATGTCGAAAAGGAAATGAAGTGTGATTTGTCAGCACAGACAGAACGGGGAGAAAAGTCATGGGCGATAATGAAAGACAGACTCAATTTTTTAAAGTGCCGGATGAAACCAAGGATGTGTCGGAAGTTTTGGAATTGGTTTGTAAAGCACTTACAAAAAAAGGATATAATCCTGTTAATCAGATTGTAGGTTATATTATGTCGGGCGACCCTACATATATCACAAGCTTCAATAATGCAAGAAGCATGATAATGAAGGTTGAACGTGATGAGCTTATCGAAGAAGTTCTCACATATTATATCAACAATAAGATGACAGACGAATAAGAGGTGCCATATGCGTTTAATGGGCCTTGATTTTGGTTCTAAAACAGTCGGGGTGGCTGTTTCTGATTTGCTTGGGATTACAGCCCAGCCTATTGAGATTGTTCGCAGAGACAAAGAAAACCAACTTAGAAAAACTTTACAGCGTATTGAAACACTCATTAAAGAATATGAGATTTCTTTGATTGTGCTGGGTCTTCCAAAAAACATGAACGACACTTCGGGAGATCGAGTAGCAAAAACCATGGAATTTAAAGAGATGCTGGAACGCAGGACCGGTCTTGAAGTTGAGCTGATGGATGAAAGACTTACCACAGTCCAAGCGGAAAGCATAATGTCCTTGAGCGGGGTAAAAAAGAAAGATTATAAAGAGTATGTGGATGAACTGGCCGCAGCCATTATTTTGCAGACATATATGGATGCCAATGCCGGTTAAAAAGATTTAATTTTGATCTATGGTTTAAAGTTAACATAACTTGACAACAAATATATTTTAAGAAATCGGTAAAATACAATGAATAATGATAACAAAAACAATGATATTAAAGTGGAATTCGTTGATGAAAACGGTGAAAAGGTTTCATTCAACGTAATCGAAGAAACAAAAATCAACAATGTTAAATACCTTTTGGTTACGGAAAAATCAGATCCGGCAATCGAAAGTGGTGAAGACGAAGAAGTTGCTTACATTTTAAAAGACTTGTCGGAGGATTCCAGCGCCGATGCGGTGTATGAAATGGTTGAAGACGACAAGGAGTTGGATTATATTTCCAAAATATTCGAAGAACTTCTTGATGATGATGTGGAATTAAGTTAGATAATAACACCGATCAAGGAAGCTTGACTAACAAAAAGGCTTGATTTAAGTCGCTTTGGGATATCATGCTGCACCTGATGGTGTGAAAATAAATGTGCGGGAAAACTTTACGGAGGTGCAATTTTAAATTGGATAAGAAAAGTAAATTAAAGATAATTCCTCTTGGCGGGCTCGACCAAATAGGAATGAACATGACTGTCTTTGAATACGAAGATAGTATTATTATTGTGGACTGCGGTTTGTCATTTCCGGATGACGAAATGTTGGGCATTGACCTTGTAGTTCCTGATATTACTTACCTTCAGGCAAACAGAGACAAGATAAAAGGTATGGTTATTACTCATGGCCACGAAGATCATATCGGAGCGATACCATACGTTTTGAAAGAGCTTAATTTCCCTATTTATGCCACAAAGCTTACAATGGGAATTATAGACGGCAAATTAAAAGAACACGATGACATTCCTAAAAATATCAAGAAAAAGATTGTAACCTATGGTCAGTCTATCAATCTCGGTGTTTTCAGAATCGAATTTATAAGAACAAATCACAGTATTGCCGATGCGGCGGCACTTGCGATTTTTACGCCTGTGGGAATAGTTGTGCATACAGGTGACTATAAAATCGATTATACACCGCTTTTCGGCGATCCGATTGACCTTTTAAGATTCGGTGAACTTGGAAAAAAAGGCGTCTTGGCCCTTCTCGGCGACAGTACAAACGCTCTTCGACCGGGATATACTCAAACGGAAAAAATGGTCAGCAAAACCTTCGATACCATTTTTGCCGAACATGTTAACAGAAGACTTATTATTGCTACATTCGCATCCAATGTTGACAGAGTGCAGCAAATTATAAATACGGCATACAGATATGGCAGAAAAGTAGTTGTGGAAGGTCGAAGTATGGTTAATATCATTGCTACCGCTTCAGAACTCGGCTATATTACGGTGCCTGAAAATACTTTGATTACAACGGAAACAATGAAGAATTATCCGGATGAAAAGATAGTCCTTATTACAACAGGTAGCCAGGGTGAGTCCATGGCGGCGCTTTCTCGTATGGCAGCGTCTATCCACAAAAAAGTAACCATTAAACCGGGGGATGTTGTTATATTCAGCTCCAACCCTATTCCGGGTAATGAAAAGGCTGTAACAAAGGTAATGAATGAACTTGCCATGAAAGGTGCCGAGGTTATTTTCGAACAAACTCATGTTTCGGGACATGCCTGCCAAGAAGAAATCAAACTTATTTATTCTTTGGTTAAACCTAAGTTTGCAATTCCTGTCCACGGTGAGTTCAGACACAGACGTGCTCAAGGGGATCTTGCCATAAGCATGGGCGTTGCCAAAGAGAATGTATTTATGCTTAATTGCGGTGATGTTATAAGCCTTGATGAAAACAGTGCGGCAGTAACAAACAAAGTGCCGTCCGGCGGTGTTTTTGTGGATGGTCTCGGTATCGGAGATGTTGGAAATATAGTTCTTCGTGACAGACAAAATTTGGCTGAAAACGGCATTATCATTGTGGTACTTACCTTGGAAAAAGGCTCAAGCCAGATTTTGGCGGGTCCGGATATAGTAACTCGCGGTTTTGTATATGTAAGAGAGTCGGAAAATCTTTTGGATGAAGCGGTTTCTGTGGTAAGAGATGCTTTGGAAAGCGAACTCGATCCGGAAAGCGAAGCGGACTGGGGCAAGATTAAGATGATAGTTAAGGATAGCTTGTCTGATTATCTTTGGAAAAAGATGAGAAGAAATCCTGTTATTTTACCGATTATCATGGAAGTTTAGTCACCCTTGTACTTGAAAAGATTTTATGATATTATTTCATGGTGTAATCTTCCGCGATGATAATCGTAGGTAAATGACGAAAAAAGGGAAGTTCTATGGAAAAGAAAAGAAGAAACATCAGAAATCAAGAAGCTAGAGAGCAGAACAATAAATCATTATATGTAAGATTGGGAATAGTTGCAGCTTTTATTGTTGTGGCAATTATAATTTGCACAATGGCATTTAAGTTGGGCTATGGCTTGTTCCAAAACGATGCCATGGAAGAGGCTCCGGGAACTCAAGTTTTTGTTACCATTCCGGAAAAAGCTTCCAAATCAGAAGTGGCAGAGCTTCTTAAATACAATGGTCTTATTGACGACGAGGGTATGTTCAAACTCAGATGTATCGTTTACGATGCCAAGTTCAATGCCGGAACTTATACTCTCAATACATCAATGACTACTGAAGAAATATTGGATGAACTCAGATATCCGGTAGTGGAAGAAGAGGAAACAACAACAGCAGCCGCTGAAGGCGAAGGCGAGGAAGCTTTACAAGAATAGGTGTAATTATGATAGTTAACGAAAGAATAGTTGACTATATTTGCTCACTTGAAAAATCAAACAGTAAAATATGTGAAGAAATCGAAGAGTATGCAATAGCTACGCATGTTCCTATCATAAGGAAAGAAATGGAAAGTTTTTTGAGAGTTATATTAAGCATCAAAAAACCGAAAAGAATTTTAGAGGTAGGAAGTGGCATTGGATACTCTGCTGTTTTAATGAGCGAATATATTTCGGCGGATTCAAGAATCGATACAATTGAAAATTACAAGAAAAGAATTCCTTTGGTAAAAGAAAATATCAAAAAGGCCGCCAAGGAAAATGTTATAAAACTTTATGAGGGCGATGCAACGGATATTTTAAAAGATTTGGAAGGTCCTTATGATTTTATTTTCATGGATGCCGCAAAGGCTCAATATATAAACTTCCTTCCGGATATATTAAGGCTTTTAAGCCCGGAGGGGGTTTTGATATCCGATAATGTGCTCCAAGAAGGTAGCATTATTGATTCGAAATTCGTGATAGAACGCAGAGATAGGACGATTCACAAAAGGATGAGAGACTATCTTTACGAACTGAAACATAATGAAAAATTGGAAACCACAATTGTACCCATCGGTGATGGTATCACCATGTCGGTAAAAATAGGCGATTGATGGGAAGTGAGAAATATGAGAAAAACAGAATTGTTAGTTCCGGCAAGCAGCCTGGAAGTATTAAAAGTAGCAGTTAAATACGGTGCGGACGCCGTTTATATAGGCGGTGAAGCTTTCGGCCTCAGAGCAAAAGCCAAAAATTTTTCTCCTGAAGAGATGAAAGAGGGCATTGAATTTGCTCACGAAAACGGCAAGAAAGTCTATGTTACCGCAAATATTCTTGCCCATAATTACGACCTTGAGGGCGTAAGAAAGTATTTTAAAGAACTGGGAGAAATCGGCCCCGATGCTCTTATTATTTCAGATCCGGGTGTTTTTACCATAGCAAAAGAAATTTTGCCGGATATGGAAATTCATATAAGCACTCAGGCAAACAATACAAACTACGAGACATATAAGTTTTGGTACAGATTGGGCGCAAAACGTGTTGTATCCGCCAGAGAATTGTCATTAAACGAGATTAAGGAAATCCGAGAAAATATCCCGGAAGATATGGAAATCGAATCCTTTATGCATGGCGCAATGTGCATTTCCTATTCGGGAAGATGCCTGCTCAGCGCATTTATGGCGGGAAGAGATGCAAATAAGGGGGCTTGTACGCATCCGTGCAGATGGAAATATTATGTGATGGAAGAGTCGAGACCGGGTGAATATATGCCCGTTTATGAAAACGAGAGAGGAACATATATATTCAACTCAAAAGATTTGTGCATGATTGAGCACATTCCCGAAATGATAAATGCGGGAATCGACAGCTTCAAAATTGAAGGCCGTATGAAAACCGCCTTGTATGTGGCAACGGTTACCAGAACCTACAGAATGGCCATAGACGACTATTTAAAAGACGAAGAATATTATAAAAGCAGAATCGATTTCTACAAAGAAGAAATCGCAAAATGCACATACAGACAGTACACAACGGGATTTTTCTTCGGAAAACCAAACGAAGAAACACAAATTTATGATTCAAACACATATATCAAAGAATATACCTATCTCGGCATGATTGAAAAAGTTTGCGATGACGGACTTTATATGATTGAGCAGCGCAATAAGTTTTCGGCCGGCGATGAAATCGAGATTATGAAGGTGGACGGCAGCAATTTGAAAGTTAAAGTTGAAGCCATGTATGACGAAGAGATGAATCCTATTGAATCTTGTCCGCATCCTAAGAAAAAAGTGTATCTTAAACTGGATGCCAAGCTTGATTTGTTTGATATTTTGAGAGTTAAAGAGAATTAGGATTTTATGTTAATCATTTCTTGACTTTTGCTTCGGCTTGTAAGATAATTTAATCAGAGGAAATGTCTTTTGTTTTTAATGCGAAAGACGAAGTGGCGAGAAATGGATTTTAATGCTGCTAAGGGAGTATTTATATCTTAAAAAGGAGTGAGAGATATGGCAATTACTGCAGGCAATATGGCTAATTTATTCGGTAACAGTCAGGGAACTTCATTATCAAGTTCTATTTCAAATTATAATCTTTTAAAGAGCGGATCTTATTCAAAGATGATGAAGTCTTACTACGCAAATGAAAAGAAGAATGCTTCATCAAAGGCAGATTCCGCTAAGGCATCGGAAGAAAAGAAAGAGCTTCAGATGACATCATCCGATGCAAATTCTTTAAAGACAACTCTCAAAGATTTGCTTAAAGAAGATAATTTCGAAAAGAAGGCCGTAAAGAACGAAGACGGCACAACGACAATGAAATATGACATGGATGACCTTTACAAAAAGGCATCGGCATATGTTAAATCATACAATGAAATGCTCGATACGGGAGCCGATTCAACAAACACATCGGTTCTTCGCGGAGTATCATCAATGACAGGCAGAACAAAGGCCAACGAGAGAGTTTTAAACAGCGTCGGAATTAAAATCGGTGCAGACAACAAACTTTCAATCGATGAAGATAAGTTTAAAGACGAAAAAAATATCAACAGTCTTAAAACATTATTCCAAGGCTATGGTTCTTACGGTCAGCAGATGCAGACAAAAGCAACCGCTGTTGAAAATGCGGCATCATCGGCTTTGAAGAAAACACCTACATATACAAATACCGCATCAGCAAGAAATGCAGATGATGTAGGATCTTTATTCGAAGGAATGATGTAAATTCGAATTATAATTACGATTTAAGGAGTGAAGCGGATAGGGTTTTATCCGCTTCAATTTTGTTAAATGTACGAAGGAACAATTTGGGAAAAAATCTGGAAAGTCATTTATCCGGTACTTATCTATTTCTTTATACAGATTTTTGTTAGATTTATCGGCGAAAGCATACTCACATCCGTTTATACCAATTCTTTGCAGGAATACTCGGATTCTAAGGGAATATCGGCTTCCTATGGTTATATGGGAGGCTTAAACGAATTTATCGACAAATACTCGGTTATTCTAACCATTATATCCCTGCTCATAACCGTTATTGTCGTTTATTTTCTGTATAAAAGAGATGCATCCCTTCGAGTAGATTTGGAAAGACCGAAGGTTAAGCTTGGTTCTGTTATTATTCTTGCTATAGTTATGTCAACCGGATTCAGTCGCCTTTTAAGTCTTATGTTTTCAAGTAAGCTCCTTAATACATATGAAGAAGTTGAGCAAAACTTAGTAAGCGGCAATATTGTGCTTGTTATTATAGGCAGCGGTATCTTGGCTCCCATTGTGGAAGAATACATTTTCAGAGGCCTTGTTTATACAAGGTTAAAGCAGTTTATGAGCATAAATGCGGCCACCATTGTTTGCGCCCTTATGTTCGGACTCTTTCATATGAATTTGCCGCAAGGTATGTATACGGCTATTTTGGGACTGGGACTTTGCTTTGTTTACGAAAAATTCAACACCATATGGGCGCCTATTGTTTTCCATGTTTCGGCTAATGTTTTTTCGATTATTATGACCAAAACGGGCCTTAGCAGACTTCTTAGCGTAAGCATGCTTTCCTATGTTTTGATAATGCTTTTTGAGCTTGCCTTAACAGCGGTATTTTTCTATCTTTTGGTAAGAAAAAATCCGCAGAAAAACTCTTAAAAAAGAGGTTGACTTTTCACAAAGTTTTTATTATACTAACAAGGCAGTCAAATTTGTGGGATCTTAGCTCAGCTGGGAGAGCACCTGCCTTACAAGCAGGGGGTCACAGGTTCGAGCCCTGTAGGTCCCACTTATAAATATGGCGAGATGGCTCAACTGGCTAGAGCATCCGGTTCATACCCGGAAGGTTATGAGTTCAAGTCTCATTCTCGCTACTTGAACACTTAAGCAGAGATTAG
>CACZQX010000104.1 GCA_902783445.1 uncultured Lachnospiraceae bacterium | reverse complement strand
TTCTTCCATATAATGAGTTATTAATATTATGCTTACATGTTCTTTTTTGTTCAGTTCCAAAACAGTCCTTATTACTTCCGCTCTGCCACCCGGATCCAGCATTGCCGTCGGTTCGTCAAGGACTATGCATTTTGGTTTCATTGCCAGTACACCGGCAATTGCCACTCTTTGCTTCTGACCACCGGATAAATTATTTGGCGATTTTTCCCTAAGGTCAAGCATGTTTACCGCAACGAGAGCATCCTTTACTCGCTCGTGCATTTCTTTTGTTTCCACTCCTGTGTTTTCAAGAGCAAAGGCAACATCTTCTTCAATGCTGTATCCGATAATTTGATTATCCGGATTTTGGAAAACCATTCCCGCTTCCTGTCTGATATTCCATAGGTTTTTCTCATCTGCCGTGTCCATACCGTCTACAAAAATTTTTCCTTTTGTGGGACGAAGTATTGCATTGATATGTTTGGCAAATGTTGATTTTCCCGATCCGTTGTGTCCTACGATGGCAACAAACTCGCCTTGCTTAATATCTATATCCACGCCAATAAGCGCATGAGTTTTTTTGACTTCCTCTGCGCTCTCATCCATATATTCATATTCAAAAAATAAATTTTCTGATTTTACTATACTCATTTTTATCGAATTCCTTAATATTGCAAGAGTAATTATATATGATTTGTCCCTTATTTTCAACACAAAAGAGCAGCACCTACAAACTGTAAGTGCTGCTCTGACTCTTTAAATATTAATTAAATTATACTAACTCAAGTAATACTTCCATAGCTGCATCACCTTTACGCTGACCAATCTTAACGATTCTTGTGTAACCGCCGTTACGGTTAGCATATTTAGGTGCTACTTCATCAAATAATTTTGCAACCATGTCTACGTCTTTTCCGTCTTCTTTTACAGGATAGAGAACTTTAAGCATTTCTCTTCTTGCGTGTAAACGTGATGGAGAGTCTTTTTTGATTTTTTTGTCAACTTCATCGAAAACTGTTACTTTCTTACCGTCAACAACTTCTTTAACTCTCTTGCCGTCTTTATCTTTGCGGGCAACTTTTGCTTTTACGGTTACTTCTTCAAAATTGTCTTTTTCTCTAACAGCAGCGGCAATTAAACCTTCAGCAACTTTGCGGATTTCTTTTGCTTTGCTTTCTGTTGTAACAATTTTTCCGTTGTATAATAAAGCAGTTACCTGGCCACGAATAAGCGCTTTACGCTGGCTTGCAGTTCTTCCAAGTTTTCTGTAACCTGCCATGTCTAAACCTCCTAATTGTTTTGAATATCAAAGGATTATTCTTCGCTTTCCTTTAATTTCAATCCAAGTTCTTTTAATTTCAAAAGGACTTCATCTAATGACTTACGTCCAAGGTTTCTTACTTTCATCATGTCTTCAGATGTTTTGTTGGTCAACTCTTCAACAGTGTTGATACCTGCTCTCTTAAGACAATTGTATGAACGAACAGATAATTCTAATTCATCTATGTTCATTTCCAAAACTTTAACGTTTTCATCGCTCTTTGTTTCAACCATAACATCTGCGGTCTCTGCGATTTCCGAAAGATTGATGAACAGACTTAAGTGTTCACTTAAAACTTTTGCTGCTAAGCTGACAGCTTCATCCGGATGTAATGTTCCGTTTGTGTATACATCTAATGTAAGCTTGTCAAAGTCAGTAATCTGACCTACACGAGTATTCTCGATTGAAAGGTTTACACGCTCAACAGGTGTGTAAATTGAATCAATTGAGATAACTCCGATTGGTAATTCATCGTTTTTGTTCTTGTCAGCGCTTACATATCCTCTACCTTTAGTGATAGTCAATTCCATGTATAATTTGCTGTCTGCCCCACCGTTAAGTGTAGCAATTACCAAATCAGGATTTAATATTTCAATGTCTGAGTCAGCGTGAATGTCAGCAGCTGTTACAACGCCTTCACCTGTAAATTCGATGTAAGCTACTTTCGGATCGTCTGATTCGCTGTTGTTGCGGATTGCCAAAGATTTGATGTTCATGATAATTTCCGTAACATCTTCTTTAACGCCCGGTATTGATGAGAATTCGTGTAAAACGCCATCAATTTTAACCTGACTAACAGCAGCACCCGGTAAAGATGAAAGCATAATTCTTCTTAAAGAATTACCCAATGTTGTACCATAACCTCTTTCCAAAGGTTCTACAACGAATCTTCCGTATCTTTTATCTTCTGAAATTTCAGCTGTCTCAATATTTGGCTTTTGAAAATCGAACACTACTTAGCCCCTCCTTCATTCTTTATTATGTGCTAGCCGCATTTATTATCTTGAATATAACTCGACGATTAACACTTCGTTTACAGGTACATCGATGTTTTCTCTTAAAGGTAACTCTTTAACCGTACCTTTGAAGTTTTCCTGGTCAACATCAAGCCATGAAGGAATCAATCTTGATCCTGTAACTTCCATGATTTCTTTAAATCTTGTCATTGACTTGCTGTTTTCTTTTATTTCGATTACATCGCCTGCTTTAACTAAGTATGAAGGAATGTTTACACATTTACCGTTTACTAAAACATGCTTGTGATCAACAACCTGTCTTGATTCTCTTCTTGTTCTTGCAAATCCCATACGGAAAATTACATTGTCAAGTCTTGTTTCAAGCATTGTCATAAGGTTTTCACCTGTCTGACCTTTTTGACGTTTAGCTTTTTCATAGTAATTTCTGAATGGTTTTTCAAGTACGCCGTAGATAAATTTAGCTTTCTGTTTTTCTCTTAACTGAAGACCATATTCACTAATTTTCTTGTTGGCTCTTTTTGATTCTCTTTTTGATTTTTTATCTATTCCTAAATAAATTGGATCTAATCCAAGTGATCTGCATCTTTTAAGAACAGGAACTCTATTTACTGCCATCTAAATTGCACCTCCTATCAGACTCTTCTACGTTTTGGTGGACGACATCCGTTATGTGGAACCGGTGTCACGTCCCTAATACTTGTTACTTCAAGTCCACATGCCTGCAATGCACGGATAGCTGCTTCTCTTCCTGATCCCGGACCTTTTACGAAAACATCAACTGTTTTGAGTCCGTGTACCAAAGCTGCTTTTGTAGCAGTTTCAGCCGCCATTTGAGCTGCATAAGGTGTAGATTTCCTTGAACCTCTAAATCCAAGACCACCGGCACTAGCCCATGATAAAGCATTTCCTTCAGTATCTGTAAGTGTAACAATTGTGTTGTTAAAAGATGACTGAATATGTGCCTGTCCTCGTTCAACGTTTTTCTTAACGCGCTTTTTTGTCACTTTTTTTGTAACTTTTTTAGCCATTTTTAAAACTAACCTTTCCTTATTGTTATTTCTTGTTTACGTGTTTCTTAAAAATTGTGCTTACGCACGACAACACTGTTGCCCGAATAAAACTAACAATTATTTTTTCTTGTTTGCAACAGTTCTCTTAGGACCTTTTCTTGTTCTTGCATTGGTCTTTGTTTTCTGACCGCGAACAGGGAGTCCTTTTCTATGGCGGATGCCTCTATAACATCCTATTTCTTGTAATCGCTTAATGTTAAGAGCGATTTCTCTTCTCAATTCACCTTCAACTGTGTAAGATTCTTCGATGATTGCAGCAAGTTTTTTAACTTCATCATCTGTTAAATCTCTAACGCGTGTATCTGGGTTTACACCGGCTTCTGCCAAAATCTTCTTTGAGCTTTCAACACCAATACCGTAAATGTATGTTAAGCCGATTTCAACACGCTTGTCTCTTGGTAAATCAACACCGGAAATACGAGCCATTTGTATTACCTCCATTAGTATTTTATTAATATTTTAAACAGTAAAAATAAATTTACTGCCAGCCGCCTTTGCTACATGCAAAAAACAAGGTATTAGCCCTGTCTCTGCTTATGTTTTGGGTTTTCACAGATTATTCTGATACTACCTTTTCTTTTGATAACTTTGCATTTTTCGCAAATTGGTTTAACTGATGATCTAACCTTCACAGTAAATCCTCCTTTCAGAAAAAGTCCACATTGCATTATATCACTATCAAATTCAATATGCAAGCAAAACTTATTTGTCTCGCCAAATAATTCTTCCTTTTGAAAGATCGTAAGGCGATAATTCTATTGTTACTTTGTCTCCAGGCAAGATTCGAATGTAGTTCATACGAAGCTTTCCACTGATATGTGCCAATACTCTGTGTCCATTTTCAAGCTCAACCTGAAACATGGCATTAGGTAATTTTTCAACAACTGTTCCTTCAATTTCAATAACGTCAGCTTTTGACATTTATACTTCCTCCAAAATTTTGGTGTGCTTATAACACTTTATTGCGTATTTTATTTCCTCGTCTGTTACTTTTTGTTTTGCTTCAAGTTTTTTCTTTAAAGCTTCATCACAGTAATTAATCCATGAAACATGTTTTACGTTTTTAACTTTTGGATTCTCCTGTGTTTTTTGCTTTCCGTCCGCCAAGATAAGCCGTCCGGCGCTTTTATCGATTATCAGATATATTGTTCCGATATCGTGACCTGCTTTGGAAAATACAAACGAACCAATCTCGTAACGTTCCATACGCACCTCATTAAAGTGATAAAATCTCAGGTTCACCTGTAGTAATTAAAATAGTGTTTTCGTAATGTGCCGATAATGATTCATCTTCCGTTACAACAGTCCAATCATCATCCAGCCAGCATACGTCCGGGCGTCCCATGTTTACCATCGGTTCAACGGCCAATGTCATTCCCGGTTGAAGCAAGATACCTTTTCTCTTTGTTACAAAGTTTGGTATCTGAGGATCTTCGTGCAAGTTTTGGCCGATTCCGTGACCAACCAAATCTCTTACAACTCCGTATCCGAAACTTTCGCAATAATGGCCGATTGCATTTGAAATATCATGAAGATGATTTCCGGCCTTTGCAAATTTTATTCCTTCAAAAAAACTATCTTTGGTAACCTTAATCAGTTGCTCAGCTTCTTTACTGATTTTACCGACGCCGTATGTTCTTGCAGCGTCCGAGTGATATCCTTTATGAATTACTCCTGCGTCAAGACTAACAATATCGCCTTCATAAAGTACTCTCTCACTTGACGGTATTCCGTGTACAACTTCGTCATTCACGGATACGCATATCGAAGCCGGATATCCATTGTAGTTCAAAAAAGAAGGTATGCAACCATGTTTCTTGATAAGTTCGTAACCGAACTTATCAATATCCTTGGTTGTAATGCCCGGCTTTATTTCTTCAGCCAACCTATTATGAACATCAGCCAATATTTTTCCAGATTCTCTCATTAATGCAATTTCTCTCTCGGATTTTATTGTTACTGACATATCACTTAAGCTCCTAATAATTTTACAATGGCATCAAATACGTCATTCATATCCATTGTTCCGTCGATTTCAACTTCTGCATTTTTTGCTTTGTAGTATTTAATCAACGGTTCTGTCTGTTCATGATAAACTTCTAATCTTTTCTTAACCGTTTCCGGTTTATCATCATCACGAAGAATGAGGCTTTCACCGCATTTATCGCATACACCTTCTTTTTTAGGTGGAATGTTTACAATGTGATAAGTTGCACCGCAAGCTACACATGCTCTTCTTCCGCCCATACGGTCGATGATATTCTGATCAGGTACTTCAATGTTGATAGCATAATCAACTTTGTCACCTGTTTTTGCAAGTGCTGCATCAAGACTTTCGGCTTGAGGAATTGTTCTTGGGAAACCGTCAAGTACGTAACCATTCTTGCAGTCTGCCTGACCAACTCTATCTACTACCAAATCCACAACCAATTCATCCGGAACAAGTCCGCCTGCATCCATGTAAGATTTGGCTTTCTTTCCAAGCTCTGTTCCCTCTTTAATGTTTGCTCTGAAAATATCACCTGTTGAGATATGAGGGATATTGTATTTCTCAGCAATCATTTTTGCCTGAGTGCCTTTTCCGGCACCCGGTGCGCCCAACATGATTAATTTCATTTCATTTTCCTCCTACACTAGTCGTTGAGGAATCCCTTGTAATTTCTTACAAGCATCATTGACTCAACCTGTTTAAGTGTTTCAACTACAACACCAACGATAATGATAATTGATGTTCCACCAAATGATAATGATGCGCCAAACCAACCCGAAACCGCGATTGGAATAAGGGCTACTATTAAAAGTCCTATAGCACCTATAAAGATTATTCTATTTAAAATTGTTGTTATATAATCCTGTGTCGGTTTACCCGGTCTGATACCCGGAATAAAACCACCCTGTTTCTTCATATTATTTGCTACTTCCATAGGGTTAAATGTTATGGATGTGTAGAAATATGCGAAGAATACTACTAAAAGTACGTAAGCTATAAGTCCCAACGAATAGATTGGGTAATCCGGATTAACCCAATACTTTGAGTTAAAGAAGTTAACCCAGCTTCCCGGATTGTCGGAAACGAAGCTTGCGATAAGCGGTGGGAACTGCAATAACGATGAAGCAAAGATTACAGGGATAACGCCTGATGTGTTTACTTTAATCGGAATATGTGTGTTCTGACCACCCATGGTTTTTCTACCAATTACTTTTTTAGCATATTGTACGGATATTCTTCTTTCGCCACCCTGAAGGTAAACGATAAATACGATAACCGCAATAACAACCGCTGCGATTATTACGATGGCAAGGATCTTTGGACCCATATCTTTGCCTGCAATAAAATCTCTGTATAATCCGTAGAATGTGCCCGGCATACCGGAAATAATGTTAAAGAGAAGTATCATTGAGATACCGTTACCAATACCCTTTTCTGTTATTCTTTCACCAAGCCACATACAAACGACCGCACCTGCAGTCATAACAAATACTGAGACTATTATTGTCCATACATACTGGCCCGTGCCCATTGCGGACACATCGCCGAATACACCCTGATTACCGAAACCAATTGAATAAGCTAAACCTTCAACAACAGCTAAGATGATTGTAAGGTAACGAGTAATTTTTTGAATTTTCTTTCTACCCGTCTCGCCATCTTTCTGCATTTCTTCAAGACGAGGAATAGCTATTGTCAATAACTGTATGATGATGGATGCTGTAATGTATGTTGTAATATTTAATGCAAAGATCGACATCGTGCTGAATGAGCTACCTGTCATGGCATCCAAAAACGAGAATGCTCCTGTGGATATACCACTCATTACACTTTCAATGACTGTGGAGTCAGTTCCCGGAATAGGAATCTGACAACCAAGTCTTGCTATTACCAAAATAAAGAATGTAAATAATATTCTTTTTCTGATTTCTTTTACCTTAAATGCATTAACAACAGTCTGCAGCATTAGATCACCTCACAAGTTCCACCGGCAGCTTCGATTTTAGCTTTTGCAGATTCACTTACTGCATTAACTTTAACGTTAAGCTTTTTGGTTAATTCTCCCTTACCAAGGATTTTTACGCCATCCTGTGGGTTTTTAATAACACCTGATTCGATGAGCATTTCAACTGTTACGTCTGTACCGTTGTCAAATCTTTCCAATGCTGAAACATTGATTGCAACGATATCCTTTGTATTTCTATTTGTAAATCCTCTCTTAGGAATTCTTCTGTAGAGTGGCATCTGACCACCTTCGAATCCAATACGAGGAGCTCCTGAACGAGCCTTCTGACCCTTATGTCCTTTACCAGCTGTTTTGCCGTTTCCCGAACCATGTCCACGGCCTCTTCTGAAATTGTTGCTCTGTTTTGAGCCTTCAGCTGCATGTAAATTAGATAAGTCCATCTTTAGCACCTCCTTATCGGTCTATTATATTTCTTCAACTTTAACTAAATGTCTTACATGCCAAACCATGCCTCTTACAGCATCGTTATCAGGAAGTTCGACAGTTTTGTTAAGTTTCTTAAGTCCTAAAGCTTCAACTGTAGCTTTCTGCTTTGGAATAGCACCTATAGGAGATTTTACTAATGTAATTTTTAATTTGTTTGCCATTTTCTCACCCTCCTATTATGCAAGTACTTCTTCAACTGATTTACCGCGGTTTTTAGCAACCTCTTCAGGTGTTTTAAGCTGTGATAAACCATCGATTGTTGCAAGTACAACGTTCTGTTTATTGTTTGATCCTAAAGATTTTGTACGAATATTTCTGATTCCCGCAAGCTCAAGTACGTTACGAGCAGGACCGCCTGCGATAACACCGGTACCTTCAGGAGCCTTCTTGAGTAATACTGTTGAGCCGCCGAATTTTCCGAGGAAATCATGAGGAATACTTGAAGCTGCATCAAGTGGTACTTCGATGAGCTTTTTCATAGCATCTTCTTTTCCTTTGCGGATAGCTTCAGGAATTTCAGCTGCTTTTCCAAGTCCTACACCAACGTGTCCATTGCCGTCACCAACAACTACCAAAGCTGAGAAACGCATATTACGTCCACCTTTAACAACCTTAGTTACACGTTTGATAGTTACAACCTTTTCCTGTAATTCAAACTGACTGGCATCAATGATTGTTCGATTCATGTTTCTTCCTCCTTACCCTAGAAATTAAGTCCAGCTTCACGAGCTGCTTCTGCTAATGCCTGTACTTTTCCCTGGTAGATGAAGCCGCCTCTATCGAATACTACTTCATTAATACCTTTTTCTAATGCTTTCTTTGCGATTACTTTTCCTAAGTATGCTGCTGCATCAACGTTATTTGTCTTCTCTAATTCTGCTTTAACGTCTTTCTGAACTGTTGAAGCTGAAACTAAAGTATTTCCGGCAACATCGTCAATAATTTGAGCATACATATGATTATTACTTCTAAACACAGCAAGACGAGGTCTCTCGGCTGTACCGCTGAAACGATTGCGTAATCTTCTATGTTTATTTAAGCGAACTTCGCTTCTTGATTTTTTACTAACCATTTTCGTCACTCCTTTAATTATTTCTTACCAGTCTTACCAACTTTACGTCTAATAACTTCATCAGCATATTTAATACCTTTACCTTTGTATGGTTCAGGTGCTCTCTTTTCTCTGATTTCAGCAGCGTACTGGCCAACTTTTTCTTTATCGATACCTTTAACGATGATCTTGTTCTGATCAGGTACTTCTACTTCAATTCCTTCAGGGTCTTCCATCTCAACAGGATGTGAATATCCAAGTGTAAGAACTAATTTTTTACCCTGTTTCTGAGCTCTGTAACCAACACCGTTGATTTCGAGTTCTTTCTGATATCCTTCAGAAACACCGATAATCATGTTGTTGATGAGAGTTCTTGTAAGACCGTGTAATGATTTCATTTTCTTTAAATCATTTGGTCTGTTTACAACAACCTGCTCAGCTTCTTTCTTTATTTCCATTTCCGCAGGTAATACTCTTTCAAGAGTTCCCTTTGGTCCTTTTACAGTCACTTTATTATTTTCTGCAATATCAACAGTTACTCCTGCCGGTACCGCGATAGGCATTTTTCCGATACGTGACATGCCGTGCACCTCCTAAATGTAGTGTGAGATTACCAAACGTAAGCCAATACTTCTCCGCCTACGCCTGCTTTTCTAGCTTCAGAATCTGTGATTACGCCGTTATTTGTTGAAATAATAGCGATTCCGAGTCCACCGAGAACTCTTGGTAACTCTTCTTTGTTTGCATAAACACGAAGACCCGGTTTTGAGATTCTCTTAAGTCCTGTGATGATTTTTTCGTTTTTATCTTTACCGTATTTTAATTCAATACGGATTGTCTTAAAATTACCATCTTCAACAACTTCATATTTTTTGATATAACCTTCTTTTAAAAGAATTTCAGCGATAGCTAATTTCATTTTTGATGAAGGAACATCTACTGTATCATGCTTTGCAGTATTTGCATTACGGATTCTTGTAAGCATATCTGCAATAGGATCACTCATTGTCATCTAAAGTTTCCTCCTTACTCTTTCTTACCAGCTTGCTTTCTTAACACCAGGAATTTCACCCTTGTATGCTAATTCACGGAAGCAAATTCTGCATATGCCGTATTTTCTTAAGTATGCATGTGGACGTCCACAGATTCTGCAGCGGCTGTATTCCTGTGTAGAGAACTTAGCTTTACGCTGCTGTTTAACTTTCATACTGGTCTTAGCCATGATTTTACCTCCTTATACTATTTCTGAAATGGCATGTTGAATAATGTCAATAATTCACGAGCTTCTTCGTCTGTTTTAGCTGTAGTAACGAAAATTACGTCCATACCTCTAACCTTATCAACCTTATCATACTCAATTTCAGGGAAAATTAACTGTTCCTTAATTCCAAGTGCATAGTTTCCTCTGCCGTCAAAAGCGTTAGGATTAACACCTCTAAAGTCACGTACACGAGGTAATGCGAGGTTGATTAAACGATCAACGAACTCATACATTTTTTCACCTCTTAAAGTAACTTTACATCCAATAGGCATTCCTTCTCTGATTTTGAAGTTAGCAACTGAATTTTTAGCTCTTGTCATAACAGGCTTCTGACCTGCGATGATTTCCATATCTTTCATTGCTGATTCGAGAATTTTAGCGTTTTCTTTAGCTTCGCCAACGCCCATATTTATGATAACTTTATCAAGTTTTGGACATTCCATAACATTTTTATATCCAAACTTTTTCATCATAGCATCTACAATTTCATTATTGTAAGTCTCTTTAAGTCTACTCAACTCTTGGGACCTCCTCTCTTCAAATATTAATCAATAATGTCGCCTGTTGACTTAGCAACACGAACCTTTTTACCATCTTTTTCAGTAAAGCCGATTCTTGTAGCTTCGCCCTTGTGAACGTACATTACATTAGAAATATCAACTGGTCCTTCCTGGTTGATGATTCCGCCTGTCATTCCTGCTTTACCCTGCTGCTGTTTTGTGTGTTTTGTAATCATGTTGATTCCTTCAACCAAAACAGTGTTATCTTTTCTATTTACAGCAATAACTTTGCCTTCTTTGTTTTTATCTTTTCCTGCGATAACCTTTACAAGGTCACCCTTTTTAATCTTGCTTGTTGCCATAGATCACACCTCCTATAATACTTCAGGAGCGAGTGAAACGATTTTCATAAACTGTTTCTCTCTGAGCTCTCTTGCTACAGGTCCAAAGATACGAGTTCCTCTAGGGTTCTTATCCTCTCTGATAATAACCGCAGCATTTTCATCGAATTTAATATATGAACCGTCTTTACGACGAGCGCCTTTAGTTGTACGAACTACTACCGCTTTAACTACGTCACCTTTTTTAACAACGCCGCCTGGTGTTGCATCTTTGACCGTAGCAACGATTACATCACCGATATTAGCATATCTTCTAGTAGAACCGCCCATTACTCTGATGCAAAGTAATTCTTTAGCGCCTGTGTTGTCAGCAACTTTAAGTCTACTTTCCTGTTGAATCATAACAGATCTCCTTTCTACTATCTAGCCTTTTCGATAATTTCAACAAGTCTCCATCTTTTATCTTTTGATAAAGGTCTTGTTTCCATAACTTTTACTGTATCACCGATTCCGCATTCATTGTTTTCGTCATGAGCTTTTAATTTGTAAGTTCTCTTAACGATTTTGTTGTACAATGGATGTTTTACGTGGTTTTCAACAGCTACAACTATTGTTTTATCCATTTTATCGCTTACAACTTTACCTGTACGCGTTTTTCTTAAATTTCTTTCTTCCACAACAAAGTCCTCCTTCCGATTTACTTGACAGCGTTAGACTTTTCAACAATGATAGTTTGAATTCTAGCAATGTTTTTTCTAACCTCTTTGATTCTGCCAGTGTTATCTAATTGATTTGTTGCGTTCTGGAATCTTAAGTTAAATAATTCCTTTTTAGCAGCTACTAATTCATTATTCAATTCTGCAGCTGATTTTGATCTTAAATCTTCTACATATTTATTAGTTTTCACTGTAATCACCGCCTTCTAAATCAGCCTTAGAAACAATTTTACATTTAACCGGAAGCTTGTGTGTTGCAAGACGTAAAGCTTCTCTTGCTGTTTCTTCTGGCACTCCTGCTATTTCGAACATTACACGACCCGGTTTTACAACCGCTACCCAGTATTCAAGTGTTCCTTTACCTGAACCCATACGTGTTTCTGCCGGTTTTGTAGTTACAGGCTTGTCTGGGAAAATCTTGATCCAAACTTTACCGCCACGCTTAATATATCTAGTCATAGCAACACGGGCTGCTTCGATCTGGTTTGATTTGATCCAAGCCGGCTCAAGTGCAACGATACCAAATTCACCATTGCTGATTGTGTTACCTCTTAAAGCTTTACCGCGCATGCTGCCACGGAACTGCTTACGACGTTTAACTCTTTTTGGCATTAACATTATTTATCGCTCCCTTCCTGAACTGTTTTTGTTGGAAGAACTTCACCTTTGTAAATCCAAACTTTAACGCCTAATTTACCATAGGTTGTATCTGCCTCTGCGAAACCATATTCAATATCAGCTCTAAGTGTCTGAAGTGGAATTGTTCCTTCTGAGTAGAACTCTGTACGAGCCATATCAGCACCACCGAGACGACCTGAAACTGCTGTCTTAATACCCTTAGCGCCTGCTTTGAGTGATTTTGACATTGTTGATTTCATAGCTCTTCTGAATGATACACGGTTTTCAAGCTGCTGAGCAATGTTTTCGGCAACGAGCTGTGCATCACCATCAGGTCTTTTAACTTCTTTAACGTCAAGAACCAATTTCTTGTCTGTTAATTTCTGAACTTCTTTTTTAACTTTTTCTATTTCAGCACCGCCTTTACCGATAACAACGCCCGGTTTAGCTGTGTGAAGAATTACTTTTACTCTGTCGGATGCTCTTTCGATTTCGATTTTTGAGATGCCGGCATTATATAATTTTTTCTTAAGGTAAGTTCTGATCTTGTTGTCTTCAACGAGGTTGTCAGCAAAGTCTTTTTCTGCATACCATCTTGAATCCCAATCTTTGATGATACCTACTCTTAAGCCATGAGGATTAACTTTCTGTCCCATATTGCCCTCCTATCTTTCATCAAGCACAACTGTAATGTGGCTAAGTCTCTTTTCGATTCTGTAAGCTCTACCCTGTGCTCTTGGTCTTACACGCTTCATTGTTGGTCCTTTGTTTGCAAAGCATTCTGCAACATAAAGGTTATCAGCTTTCATACCATTGTTATTTTCAGCATTTGCTACTGCTGATTTTAATAATTTCTCTATAACAGAAGATGCGTATCTTGGGTTGTAAGCAAGGATACCGAGTGCTGTCTCAACATCCTTTCCTCTGATGGCATCTAATACAAAACATGCTTTCTGAACAGGAATTCTAGCGTATGATAACTTCGCTGATGGTCTTGTATCCTTGTTCGCATTTCTTTCTCTTTTAATCTGGGATCTATGTCCTTTTGCCATGGATTAAACCTCCTTTCAATTATCAAACCTATTATTTCTTTGATTTCTTTTCGTCTTTTCCATGTCCTCTGTATGTTCTTGTTGCAACGAACTCACCGAGTTTGTGTCCAACCATATCTTCGGTAACATATACAGGTACGTGTTTTCTACCGTCATGTACCGCAATTGTATGACCTACGAATGTAGGGAAAATTGTTGAACGTCTTGACCATGTTTTAACAACCGATTTGTCTCCGGCTGCGTTCATAGCATCTATCTTTTTAAGTAAACTTTCGTCAGCGAAAGGTCCCTTTTTAAGTGATCTTGCCATAGGTATTGACCTCCTTATTTCATATTCTTGCCATCACGTCTTCTTACAATAAGTTTGTTAGACGCTTTGTTCTTCTTACGTGTCTTCAAACCAAGTGCCGGTTTACCCCAAGGTGTACATGGACCCGGACGACCGATTCCTGTCTTACCTTCACCACCACCGTGTGGATGGTCATTAGGGTTCATA
>CACZQX010000103.1 GCA_902783445.1 uncultured Lachnospiraceae bacterium | reverse complement strand
CAGACAGACATTTTGCCCGTATACTTAAATGCCCTTGAAGGAAAGGGTGTCCATGTCGTTACAGTTAACGAATACCTTGCAAACCGTGACGCCACATGGATGGGCGAAGTTCATAGATTTTTAGGCTTAAGCGTAGGGGTTTCTTTAAACTCAATGACTCCCGCAGAAAAGAAGGAAGCATACGCTTGCGACATTACATATGTAACAAACAACGAACTCGGATTTGACTACCTTCGTGACAACATGGCGATTTATGAAAAGGACCTTGTTTTAAGAGACCTTCATTACGCCATCATCGACGAAGTCGACTCCATTTTAATCGATGAAGCAAGAACCCCCTTGATTATTTCAGGTCAGGGCACAAAGTCAACAAGCATCTATGCTATGGCTGATATTTTAGCTAAGCAGTTACACCGCGGTGAAGATATCGAAGAAGTCGGCAAGCTTGATATGATGCTTGGTAATGTGAAAGAAGAAACCGGAGACTTCATCGTTAATGAAAAGGATAAGGTTGTAACACTTACCGAAAGAGGTGTGGCTGAAACCGAAAAGTTCTTCCACATTCAAAACCTTGCAGACTCAGAAAACATGGAAATCCAGCATGCGGTTATTACAGCGTTAAAGGCAAATAACCTTATGTTTAAGGATAAAGATTATATCGTTAAAGAAGGTGAAGTCATCATCATCGATGAATTTACCGGACGTATCATGCCGGGCCGTCGCTATTCAGACGGACTTCATCAGGCAATCGAGGCTAAAGAAAACGTTAACATTAAGCGTGAATCTAAGACTCTTGCCACCATCACCTTCCAGAACTTCTTTAACAAATATAAAAAGAAAGCCGGCATGACCGGTACAGCTTTAACAGAAGAGCGAGAATTCAGAGACATTTACGGAATGGACGTAGTTTCCATCCCCACAAACAAGCCGGTACAAAGAATCGACCTTGATGACTCTGTATTTATCACAAGAAAAGAAAAGTTAGAGGCAATCGTTAGAGATATTGCGGAAACACACGCAAAGGGACAGCCTATCCTGGTTGGTACCGTTACTATCGAAGCTTCCGAAGAGCTTTCAAGACTTTTAAAGAAGCAGGGCATTCCGCATACAGTCTTAAATGCTAAATTCCATGAAATGGAAGCTGAAATCATCGCCGATGCAGGTAGAGAAGGTGCCGTAACAATCGCCACAAACATGGCAGGTCGTGGTACCGATATTAAGCTTGATGAAGAAGCAAGAGCAGCCGGCGGTCTTAAAATCATCGGTACGGAAAGACACGAATCAAGACGTATCGACAACCAGTTGCGTGGTCGTTCAGGTCGTCAGGGAGATCCGGGTGAATCAAGATTTTACATCTCTCTTGAAGATGATATCATGAGACTTTTCGGTTCCGAGCGTACAATGGCCATATTCAACGCCCTTGGTGTGCCGGAAGGCGAAATGATTGAACACAAGATGCTTTCAAGCGCTATTGAACGTGCACAGCAAAAAATCGAAAACAACAACTATGGTATAAGAAAGAATCTTCTCGAATACGATCAGGTAATGAACGAACAGCGTGAAATTATCTACAAAGAAAGAAGACAGGTTCTTGACGGCGAAAGCATGAAAGAGCCGATTATGAAGATGATTAACGATATTGTGGGAAGCGTTGTTGATATGAGCGTTTCACACGAAGGAAAAAGCGAAGAACTTGACGTAAAAGAGCTGGCAAGACTTATTATCCCGGTAATTCCTATTTCTCCTGCCGTAATAAAGGAATGCGAAAGCATCAAATCCATGGACGAAGTTAAGGAAAAACTCGTGGAAGAAGCCGACAGACTCTACGCCCTTAAAGAAAAAGAATTCCCATCCGAAGATCAGATGCGTGAAGTTGAGAGAATTGTTCTTCTTAAAGTTATCGATAGAAAATGGATGGCTCATATCGATGATATGGATCAACTTCGTCAGGGTATCGGCCTTCAGGCATATGCTCAGAAGAACCCGGTTGTTGAATACAAAATGCAGGGTTATGACATGTTTGATGAAATGACCGCAGGTATTATGGAAGAAACTCTTAAAGTACTTTTCCATATTCAGGTTGAGCAGAAAATCGAGCGTGAAGAAGTTGCAAAAGTAACGGGTACAAACAAAGACGACTCATTACAGAAACAGCCAAAGAAACGTGCGGAAAACAAGGTATATCCAAACGATCCTTGCCCATGCGGTTCGGGTAAAAAGTACAAACAGTGCTGCGGCAGAAAATAATCTGTTTATTGTATTTAAAGATTATAAAAGAAAAGCAGGTGATATTGTGGTTGAATTAGATCAGTTTAAATTTACTCTAAACTCCTACACACAGCCGCTTAAAGAAATGGGGGATTCACTTTGACGTTGCGAGAAAAAGCGCGAAAATAAGTGAATTGGAAAAGGCCATGGAAGCCCAAGATTTTTGGGACGATCCAAAGAAAGCCAACCATGTAATGAAAGAGGTTAAAGCATTAAAAGATGCTCTTGAATCTTTCGAAAAAATAAAAACAAAATATGAGGATGTGGAAACTCTTCTGGAAATGGGATACGAAGAAAACGATGAATCTCTCATCCCGGAAGTGGAAGAAGCATTAAAGGAATTTACAAAAGATTTTGATGAATTCAGAATTAAAACTCTTTTGTCCGGCGAATATGACGAAAATGATGCAATTTTAACCTTGCATGCCGGAGCCGGCGGAACGGAAAGTTGCGACTGGGCCGGAATGTTATCCAGAATGTATCAGCGTTGGGCCGAGTCAAAAGGTTTTAAAATAGAAATAATAGATTATCTGGACGGTGACGAAGCCGGCATAAAATCCATAACAATGCAAATCAGCGGACTTTATGCTTACGGATACCTTAAAAGCGAAAAGGGTGTTCATCGCTTGGTAAGGATATCGCCATTCAATGCGGCGGGCAAACGTCAAACATCCTTTGCATCATGCGAAGTTATGCCGAATATCGAAGAAGATTTGGACATAGAAATCGATGAATCGGATCTTCGAATCGACACATACCGCTCCAGCGGCGCGGGTGGACAGCATATTAACAAAACATCATCCGCAATAAGAATTACGCATATACCTACCAATATAGTGGTGCAGTGCCAAAATGAAAGATCGCAGCATCAGAATAAAGATAAGGCTATGCAGATGCTTAAAAATAAGTTATATTTACTTAAACAGCAAGAAAATGCGGAAAAGATTTCGGACATTCGCGGGGACGTTATGGACAATGGCTGGGGTAGCCAAATTCGTTCATATGTGTTACAACCTTATACAATGGTAAAGGACCACAGAACAAATGAGGAAGTGGGAAATGCTCAAAGCGTTCTTGACGGAAACATAGATCCTTTCATAAATGCATATTTAAAATGGGAGAGTTTAAAAGGGAAAAACAGTTAAGGAGAATATCTTATGGAAAAAAGAATAGTTGTTTTTAAAATTGGCGGAGAACTGTATGGTGTAGATATTGCAACAATAAACGGAATTGAGAATGCGAAAGAGGTTACCCCTATTCCAAATGCCGTAGATATGATAAAAGGTGTAATAAACTTAAGAGGTGAAGTAATTCCGATTTATGATCTTCACAAGAAATTTGGTAAGGAATCTATTACAAAGTATGATGATAAAACAAAATTTATCGTTATGAACATCGGAGATATGTCTCTTGGACTTGAAGTCGGCGAGGTTTTCAATATTTCGACGATTGATGATGAACAACTTCACATGCTTCCGGTTATTATCACAAATGCCGAAGAAAATTTTATATCAAGTGTGGCAAATATTGAAGGAGACTTGGTTGCCATAGTAAATGCAAAAATGTTACTTAAAGAGGCGGAAAAAGAAAGTCTTAAAGCCGCAATGGACAACATGAAAGACGATATAAACAAATAAAGCGAAATTGCTGCCCGAAGTTTGGGCAGTTTTTTTGTGGGATGATTGTATTTAATAATGTACCAAAAATAAATGGTCAAAAAACCTTGATAAATAAAGAATGTTGTGTTATTATCTTTCATACGAAAACAAATGTATTCTTGAGAAAAACACAAGAGGTATATCTATGGGAAAAGAAAGCAAGTATTTTGTGTTAAGAGAAAAAGCGGTTCCGGAGGTTTTGCTTAAGGTAGTGGAAGCAAAAAAACTACTTGATACTGAGAGAGATATAACCATACAAGAGGCAACCGAAAGAGTGGGACTAAGCAGAAGTTCTTTCTATAAATACAAAGATGATATTTTTCCTTTTTCGGATAATGCAAGAGGAAAAACCGTAACCTTGGTTTTACAGATGAATGACGAACCGGGATTGCTCAGCCAAGTGCTTAAAACCATAGCCGAGTCGGGAGCAAATATTCTTACGATTCATCAAACAATACCTATTAATGGTGTAGCTTCACTTACACTCAGTATAGAAATAAGAGAGACAACCGATGACATTTCAAAGGTCATTAGTATGATAGAGGCGACCCAAGGAGTTCATTATTTGAAGATTCTTGCGGGCGAATAAATTAGGGTTAAAAACTTACAGGAGGACATAAACATGATAAACGTAGCAGTATTAGGATATGGCACGGTAGGTGGCGGTGTCGTTGAAGTATTGGACAAAAACAAAGAAGTAGTCGCAAAAAAAGCCGGAGAAGAAGTAAATCTTAAATACATTTTGGATTTACGTGATTTCCCGGGAGATAAATTTGAAGATAAGATTGTTCACGATTTTGAAGAAATTATAAACGATCCGGAGATAGATATCATTGCAGAGGCAATGGGCGGAGTGGAGCCTGCATTCACCTTTGCAAAACGCGCTCTTTCAAACGCTAAGAGCTTTTGTACATCCAATAAAGAGCTTGTGGCAAAACACGGTCCGGAGCTTATAAAACTTGCAAAAGACAATAATGTAAACTTTTTATTCGAAGCAAGTGTAGGCGGAGGAATTCCTATTATTCGTCCTCTTCTTGATGCGGTGACGGCTGATGAAATCATAAGCATCGAAGGAATTCTTAACGGAACAACAAATTATATTCTTACAAAAATGGACAGAGACGGCGTAGATTACGACACGGTTCTTAAAGAAGCTCAGGACAAAGGCTATGCCGAAAGAAATCCGGAAGCTGACGTGGAAGGCTATGATGCGGTAAGAAAAATATCCATACTCGGCTCTCTTGCATACGGCAAACATATAGATTTTGAAGAAGTATATACGGAAGGAATCACAAAGATTTCCGCCGAAGACTTTAAATATGCAAGAGCAATCGGTCGTGCTATCAAGCTTATCGGATCCGTTAAACATGTGGAAGGTAAATACTATGCAATGGTTTCGCCTTTGATGTTAAGCGAAGAAAATCCGCTTTATGCAGTAAACGGAGTATTTAACAGTATTTTGGTAAACGGCAATATGGTAGACAAAGTCATGTTCTACGGACGCGGCGCTGGAAAGCTTCCTACAGCTTCAGCGGTTGTTTCGGATATTGTTGAAGAAGCAAAGCTTAAGAAAACAAACAAGCCGATAGAGTGGTCGGCGCAAAAACTTGAAGTAAGCGATCACGGAAATGATAAAAAACAGTATTTTGCACGTATTAAGGGAGACCCTATTGCAAAATTCCCGGAAATCAGAAAACTTTTTGCGGGAATTGACGTGGATTTGATTCAATTACCTGAACTTGAGGGAGAATTCGCCATAGTTACGGGCATGATAAGCGAAAACGACTTTGAAGAAAAGGCAAAATCCATCTACGGACTTATTTCAAGAATAAGACTGGGTAAATAATAAAAGCTTTTTAAAGATTCAGATTAGAAGAGAGGTAAAGAAATGTTAGTAGTCAAGAAATTCGGCGGCACTTCTGTGGCAAACAAGGAAAGAATATTCAATGTTGCAAGAAGATGTATCGACGAATACAAAAAAGGCAACGATGTGGTAGTTGTTCTTTCCGCAATGGGAGACACAACGGATGACCTTATCGAAATGGCAAAGGATATTAATCCGAATCCACCAAAAAGAGAAATGGACATGCTCATGGTAACGGGCGAACAGGTATCCGTATCTCTTATGGTAATGGCAATGGCATCCCTCGGTGTTCCGGCCGTTTCCTTAAATGCATTCCAGGTGCAGATGCACACAACAAAAGTTTACGGAAATGCAAGACTTAAAAAGATTGATACGGAAAGAATCCAAACAGAGTTGGATAATAAAAAAATAGTTGTGGTTACGGGCTTCCAGGGCGTTAACAAATATGATGACGCAACAACACTTGGAAGAGGCGGCTCCGATACAACGGCAGTGGCACTGGCAGCTGCATTAAAAGCAGATATCTGCGAAATATATACAGACGTGGAAGGCGTATACACAGCCGATCCGAGAGTTGTAAAAAATGCAAGAAAATTAAAAGAAATTTCATATGATGAAATGTTAAATATGGCTACACTGGGAGCGCAGGTGCTCCACAACCGTTCGGTTGAAATGGCCAAAAAATACGGCGTACAGTTAGTTGTAAGATCATCATTAAATGAAGCAGAAGGCACAGTTGTTAAGGAGGTTGCTAAAGTGGAAAAGAGAGTTATCAGCGGTGTTGCGGCAGACAAAACACCATCACGTATATCATTAATAGGTTTACAGGATACACCGGGTATCGCATTTAAAATATTTAACGTACTTGCAAAGAAAAACATCAGCGTAGACTTTATATTGCAGTCTGTAGGTCGTGACGGCACAAAAGATATTTCATTTACCGTAGACGAAAATAACCTTCAGTCAACACTTGATGCTTTGAATGAGTACAAAGAAACATTTACTGCTGAAAGAATCGAGCACGAAGAAAACGTTGCAAAGGTTTCCGCAGTAGGTTCGGGTATGATGACAGACCCTAACATTACAGTAAAAATCTTTGAAGCACTTTTCAATGAAGGAATCAACGTAAAAATGATTTCAACATCCGAAATAAGAATTACAGTACTTATCGACGAAAAAGATGTGGACAAAGCAACAAAAGCAATCCACGATGCATTCGAACTTGAAGATTAATAAAGAAAAATAAGGCCCGTAGCTTGTAAGCTTACGGGCTTTGTTATACAATAAGTATATATAATGCTAGGATAAAAATGTAGTAGAAAAGTAGAAAAGGTAGAAAGGGGAATGAGATGACAAAACAAAAACGTATTGCGCTCATCGCACACGACAATTTAAAGCCGATCATTATTGATTGGTGCAAAGACAACAAATCCATACTTGAAAGACATTTTCTTTGCGGAACCGGTACAACGGCAAAAATGATAGCCGACCAGACGGGTCTTCCGGTTTATGCATATAATTCCGGTCCTTTGGGAGGAGACCAGCAGATAGGCTCAAGGATAGTGGAAGGGGATATAGATATAGTTATATTCTTTTCGGATCCGCTAAAAGCCCAACCCCATGACCCTGATGTAAAGGCACTTCTTCGAATTGCCCAGGTATACAATATTCCAATTGCAAACAACGTGGCAACGGCAGACTTTCTTATAGAGTCAAAATTCATGAATGAGGAGTATGACAAAAAGATTCCGGGACTGCAGGAACAAGCAAGATTTCCAAGCTAAATCCAATATCATAAGAAATTTAAAAGAGCAGAGCTTCTTGGCTCTGCTCTTTTGTATTTCTATTCCGGTTTATATTCAAAACAAGGCATATATTCAAGCTTGAACAAATTTTGAACATGCTTTGTATCAATAAGTTCTTTTGTTTTAGGGTCTTCGCAAATGCCTTCTCTTATATATTTATCAAGCACTGCATATGTAAAGCCCAAGTTATCTTCGTCGGTTTTACCGGACAGACCGTCAATCGGCGGTTTTTCAACCAAGCATTCCGGAAGCCCCAGAAAACGACCAATGGCTTTGACTTCCTGAACCGTAAGACGGGAAAGGGGACTGAAGTCACCGGCATTATCGCCGTATCTTGTGGAATAACCAACCCAATCTTCGGATAAGTTACAAGTGTTTGCAACACGTCCGTTCTCACTTTGACTTACGGCATATACAGTGGCCATTCTGATTCTTGCCGGAAGATTGGTTCTTGTTTGTTTTGTGATTTCCAAGTCCTTTGGCATACTGTTTAAAACACCGTCTACAGCATCTTTTATGTTTATTTCATATCTTTTAATATCCAGTGTATCAACAAGAAGCCTTGCCGCATCGATATCCGCTTGCTCTCCGCATGGCATAAGCACGCCGATAACGCGATCTTTCCCCAAAGCTTTAACGCAAAGGGCAGCTGTTACGGAGGAATCTTTTCCGCCGGATATGCCTACAATAGCATTGCAGCCTTTTCCGCTTTTCTCAAAAAAATCCCTAATCCAGTTAACGATATCGCTTGTTACTTTTTCTACATTAAAATTTGACATAATAATACTCTTTGCAAATACTTTTGCAAAATCCTCCTTTAGTAAAAATAACATCCCTCTATGTTTATTATACTTTTTTGAGTAAAAACAATCAACACCTCACGGAAAATATAGAAAAATCAAGCAATATTGTATACAAAATGTTCGGCTTTTTAAACAAAAATTTTTTAAATGACCTCATAACATTTATGCATTTTTCACATAGAATTCTATTTGTTAAAATTTAGACATGGGGATTGTTTGTGATTGGTAAATGCGAAGTATTTGCCAATAATATGTATTATAAAAACTTTATAGGAGGAAGGGTTAATATGGAATCTAAAAAAGTCGTAGGTTTCGGTGGCCGTGGCTGGTTACTCATGATTTACCAGGCATTGGCTTATGTAACATTTCAGGTATTCACACAATATCCACTGAATATCTTGGCTGACCTTTATGGCGGTGCGCAGCTCATTTCTAAAATTTATTCAACAGCTGCAATTGTAGGTATAGTTATTCAGCTTCTTTTGGCTGGTGTTATTGCAAGAAGCAGAAACGTTAAAGCTATCGGTTCGGTACTCGGTATAATTACAATCGGACTTGCAGCAGGAATTATGTTTGTACCTGCAGGTCCTTTATGGTTGGCAATTTATGCGGTAATCAACGTAACAGCAGTACTTTATGCAACATTCTCGGTTGGTCTTCTTATCGGACAGTGGTTCCCAAGAAGAAAAGGTACGGTAATGGGTATCGTTACACTTGCATTCCCAATTGCTAACGGTTTACTCGGACCTTTCGCAAACAAAGTATTCGGTACAATGATTCAGGTTGGTCCATCACCAAGTGATGTTATGCCGGCAGTATTCGCAGGTGACCACATGCCTGTAGTAATGGCATTCTTACCATTCTTCATTATTTCAATCGTAGGATGGTTAATCGGTTTAATCTTTATTAAGGATTATCCTGAACAGGTTGGTGCATTCAGAGATAATGACAGGAGCTTTACTCCTGAAATGGCTCAGCAGATGATGCTTGCCGAAATAGAGAACAAGAGAACTTCGGTTTGGACACTTCCAAAAGTTCTTGCTACTCGCGATTTCTGGTTT
>CACZQX010000102.1 GCA_902783445.1 uncultured Lachnospiraceae bacterium | reverse complement strand
TTAAAACTGCCTTGCTCTACTACGGTTTTAAAAACCTGATATGCAAGTAATGTCATAATTAATTCCCCTATTCTTTTCTTCTTTGTGCCGCTCTTCTTGCTCTTCTTCTGGCTGCACGTTTTTTCTTGTTATATGCTCTTATACACATTACGAGTATTAAGAGAAGCACGATTATTACAACGATGATAATCAGCACTACAAATTTTGAAGATCCGGATTTGCTATCATCATTTTGATCAGTCACTTCCGTACTTTCGTTTTCCGCCGATTCTTTTTGAGCATTTGCTTTTTGATCGGCATATGTTGTTATATTTTCCAAAAAGTCATTGTTATTGTCTGTTCCAACGCTTGTTTTATACAAACCGAACTTTGCGCAGGAAAATTGGTATGTCGGATCGTCGATACCATCTTCCACAAAGAACCAGCACCATTGCTGAGATTCATGTTTCTTGTAAGCTTCTCTTGCCACCTCTATGGCCGTTCTGCCTCCAAATGAATCAAGAGGCGTTCTTGTATCAAGAGTTATCTGATTTTCGCCCCAAAGATGAATATATGTCTTAAGAGGCGTCCATGTTCCATAGTCTTTGGCGCTTTCAGGATAAGAGTCTGCATTTCCCGATACTTCTATAGCATTCATTACTGCCTTTGCGCAAAGCATATGGCAACCATGGCCGTATTCTCCATTTGTATCATGGGTTGTAACTACCTGAGGCTTAAAACGTCTGATTAGGTCTGTTACATAAGCTGTGGACTCGTCTTCACCGTACTGACCTATTGCCGTATCCAAAGTTTCCGAGTAATAGTCATAAAAAGGACCTATTATCGGAGCATGTCTTACACCCATCTCCCACAAGGAATTGTAAAACTCGTGACTTCTTATAGGCTCCGAATCGTGGAAGTTCGTAAACATTGCAACCTGTACGGCTGCTTTATCCACGTAGTTTACGATAGCCGGACCGAAGAATAGCGCCTCATCATCCGCATGTGCCACCAAGGCCAAAATATCCGCTTCTTCATAAGGCGGCTCCCATTTTTGGACAAAATCCGGAGTATCACCTTTAAATACCCAAAGATCGCACATTCTGCAATCATCTTGTTTCACCGTAATTGTAATGCTTGTAGCATCTTCAGGAAGTTCCACAAACTCGTGAAGAATACCGTAACCTCCTTCATCATAGTCTTTTCCGCCTATTGAAAGAGTCCAATTGCCCGGATCTTTATCCCATTTTATGTAAACCGAATCGACCGCCGAGTCGGATGTAATCGTAACCGTATCTCCGCTATTAAGTTTTACCTTAGATGAAACATTTGTATCTTGAAGATCGTTGCCGATGTCTCCTATCGATGATGAAGTATGATATGTAACCTCTGCTGCATCTGTCTTGCTTGTGCCAAACAGTGTAATTGCAGCAACCACTATAGCAGCGCCAAATAGCATTGCAATCTTATTTTTCATATTATTATTAACCTCTTTTTTAAACTTTTTACCTTAGCCATTGTATCATCTTTTTCAAGTTATGTATAGCTAACAATAATTATTTTCATCTTAAAATATAAACGTTTTCATTTTTTGCCTATAAACAAAGAAGACGACATTTCCATCGGAAATGTCGCTCTTTTGTCTTTTTCTTAATTCCATTTATTTGTTTACCAATATGATACATCAAGTTTAACAACAAGATAAATCGATTCGCACCATGCATTTATATTAATGTTGCTTACACCATATCCGTTTTTAACAATCTCATAGTAACTGTTTTTAAAGTTATTAAAGGCTGCTGTGTATTCGCCGACATAGTTTAAATCAAGCAAAATATAGAATGTCCCGTATCTTTGGGAAGTATACCAAGCGGCACTGTTTGCGCCATCGACAATACTTGTTACGGTTGATCCCGGGCTGTAGCTTGTGGTAAGAATGCCGTTAACCCATTCCATTCCGGCTGTGGATGTACAGGCCGGAACGCCATCGGGATTGTATTCCCACATAACCGAATGATTCGAGTACATTGTGGCATCATTAAGCAAAAAGTAGGAATAACTTAGGTTCGATCCGTCTCCGTAACCATATCCGACTCCATTAATATATGGATCGTCCCAAGTTACGTCCACCTGATACCATACGCCGTCCAGACATACCACATTCCAAGCATGATACTCCCCTGCCCATCCGTAAACTAACTGGCAAGGATAACCCAAGCTTTGCATAACCAGCATAAATGCTTTTGCATATCCGTCGCATACCGCTCTGTGATCAACCAAAGCCCCATCTGCTGTATGGCATCTTGTTTGATCGCTTCCGTCATAAACCACATAAGTTACCAAATAGTCATGAACCGCTTTGGCCTTTTCAAAAGCGGACATGCTGCCGTTTGTATAATTGCTTATTATGTAGCCTATCTCTCCGGACACCGTTTCGGAAACATGTACCGGCTGAGAAAAATTTGTATCCGGCATTATTGCCTGATTCGTCGCTCCGCCGGATTCTATTATGCTTTCAATAAATTCTTCGTCGTTTGCAGGCTGAGAAGCTTGTGTCTCAGGCTCTACATACGTGGTCGTTGTCTCAATTTCAACCGTAGTAGTCGTTTCTATCACGATTTCTTTTGATTTGCTCAGGCTTTTGGCACTGCTCTCTTCTTCTTTCGACTCCGACTCTGTTGTGCATCCCACAATTAATAAACAAATAAAAAAGACAGAAATAATAGCACATAATCTTTTTTTCATGTGTTATACCCCTTTTCCGACCTCAAAGCCTACGAAATGCCTATTGGTCTAATAATTCTCTTCCTTAAAATACATTTAACACAAAAAAGATTATCTGAATAAATATTATAATACGGCTTTTACAACAATTCAATCGTTAGGGCAACTTTTCCGTTTTCGGAATAAGAACCATAATAAATCGATGAATAACTTACATTCGGTGTATAAATATAGCCGTTTGAGATTCCTTCGATTATGTTATTCACAAGATTGTTTAAAGGATCGCTACCATATGTATATGGCTGAAGAACAATTGTGAAAGAACTGTAACCGTTTTCAATAAGGGATACCGCCAATTCATAGGCTTCTAATTCATCATTTGCATACCAATAAGGTGAATTTTGCAACAAATAATCTTCAAATCCCGAATAGTCATCGTTTCCTATATAATCGAAATCATAATCGCCGTCAAGGTCATAACCGTATTGATTGTCATAGTTGTAATCATAATCGTATTGACTGTTTATTTGTTCCTTGACAGGTGCTATCCAATCCATTCCCGCTGTGGATGTACACTCCGGAATATCATATTGATTCCAATCATAGACCACGGTATGGTCAGCATACATTGTTTCATCGTTAAGAAGGAAATAATCATAGCTTACGTTTGAACCATCTTTTACAATCATTCCGTTAATCAAAGGATCGTCCCAAGTTACATCCATCTGGTACCAAACTCCATCAAGATTTACAACATTCCATGCGTGAGCTTCACCTTCAGAATAGCCGTAAACCACGCGACAATCAAAGCCCAGCTCCGACATAAGCAAGCGATATGCGTAGGAATAGCCGTCACAAACTGCCTGTTTTTCTACCAGAGCGCCATAAGCCATATGACAATTGTCGGTAATAACATAATCTACGTTTGTAACAAGCCAATCATGCATTGCTTTCGCTTTTTCAAAAGAATTCATATTGTTGTTGACATAGCTTGATGTGATGCTTGAAACTATCTCCCGAACCTCAGGGGATGCGGTAGAGTTTTCATTCATACCGTCAAAATCCACACTGTATTCGCTGTCTACGTCATAATCAATAACATAATCATTATTGCCGTTTTTTTGAATTTGATTGGCTAAAATACGAAAAAGCGGATTGGCGCATCCCGTAAGGGATGCACCGAATGCCACTATCAAAATTATCGCTGTTAATTGTTTAATCAATTTGAACTTCATAATTAACACGCTCCATTTTTGAAACTATTATTTAATAGTCGTTGTGATATTATATGAAGAATCTGTTCCGTATTCAGTTTTAACTTTATCCATTGATTCATAACCGTCAAGGTAAACTGTCTTGGTTGTCTTTGAATCGAGGTTAAGTTTCACAGATGAATAAGCATATCCAAGTGATGCCGATGATGTATCCGCAAATACATCTCCGTCGGAGTTCTTAACAACATTGTTAAATTCAACAATATAGTAAGAAGTTAAATCTTCTGTGTGGTTGTAAGATGAAAAATCAGCTGTGATTGTAACTTTGTATACAAGATAAATCTTGTTCTGTACGTTATAGTTGCTTGCTTCTTTTCTCGCATAGAGGTAAGCTCCCTGATACTCTGCATCCTTTAGTGAAAGTTCGTCATCCCAACTTTCGCTCTTTTCAGCAAGGTAAGTTTCAGCCGCTTCTTCCAAATCCTCTAATGAGTCTTCAGGCACATTTGCAATATCGTTCACATATGTGCAGAATTCCTCGACAGTATAAGTTTTTGAAAATTCTGTCGGTGCAAATCCCATTTCTTCAATGAATGATTCTACGTCTGAGCTCCATTCGTTTGTATAAACATTTACTGTTACTTCATCACCTTTTGAAAGATTATAATTTCCCGAAATATCATATATTAAGTTTGGATCTCCACCGGTAATGATGGCTTCACCATTTCCGTTTGTTCCGATGAAATTAACTTTAATGTCCTCAAAAACATCAATTTTTTCAACTTCTTCAAGGCCGCTTACTTGGTAGCTCATGTCTTTTGCTTTAAATGTTAAGCCGTATGTTTTTTTAAGAAGTCTTAATTCATCTGCACTGAAATCCCATGTCAAAGTGACTGTATCACCGTTTGAAAGTTCTCCGTTGTAGCAATCGCCGTAGTCTAAAGTGTAACTATATTCCAAAGTTTCTGCAAGTGCATAAGCACTTCCCGAATCTACAAGTTTTGAAAGAATATTGTTGCCCCCGCTGACTTTGACTTTGCTGCCGTATTTTTCATAAAAGGCATCTTCATCGAATTCTGCGCTTACTGAGCCATATCCATCGTAACCATTAGCTTCGAAAGTTATGAACTTATCAAGGTTAACCGTTCTTGATGCAACACCCAAAACCACCAAAACTACTATAAGTGCAACTATTGCAGCGGCAATACCGATGCAAAGTTTCAAATGAGCCATAACCCAGTTTTTGATTTTTGCAAAAATGCCTTCTTTGTTGTTCCAAGCTTCCTGAGCTTTGTTTTTAACCACATTTGCTGCATTTGCTGCCTGATTTGCAAAATCCTTTGCTTCTGATTTTACGTAGTTGGCACCTGCATTTACGCTATCTGTAAACTGGCTGTTTTGCTGATTGTTTTGCTGCCCACCGTTGTACTGACCTTGGTTATATTGACCTTGAGCCTGACCATAGTTTGCCTGCTGGCCATACTGCTGTTGCTGGCCGTACTGCTGTTGCTGGCCGTACTGCTGTTGCTGGCCGTACTGTGGCTGATTGTTAGCCTGACCTGCATTGTTTGCTGCTTCCGCTGTATTTGCCTGATTTGCATTGTTTGCTGCTTCTGCTGTGCTTGCCTGATTTGTATTGTTTGTTGTATCTGCTGTGTTTGCCTGATTTGGTGCAGCATTGTACTGACCCTGGTTTGGTGCAGCGTTGTACTGACCTTGATTTGGCTGAGAATTAAAAGGAACATAAGCACCGTTTGCCGCCTGGCCCGCATTGTTTGCCTGACCTGCATTGTACTGTCCCTGTTGATTGTTGTTGGCGTTATTATTTGAACCGTAAGGTACATAACCACCATTGTTTTGAGAATTATTATCCATAATTTCCTCCTAAATAAAACCTACTATCTTTTATTTAAACATTAGCCGCTTTTGAATGAGCCAAATGTTTTTTAACAACTATACTTATTATAGCATATCCTATGAGAATAAAGCTAATCCATTGTGATGTGGATATGCCCAAAAGTTTGCCCCTCACTTCGTCAAATCTGAGGCTTTCTGTTATAATTCTTAATATCCCGTACAAAAGAAAGTACAATTCTACGGGGTATTTGAAGCTGAATTTTAATTTAGTAAAAAGCAATATTCCAAAAATCACAAATAAGAATATGGCTTCAAACATTTGCACCGGAAAAAGTTCTATTCCTGCCGGTGCCAACGAATCTTCCGGGAAGACCACACTGAAATGTCCATGATAAGGTACACCGTAGCAGCAGCCCGCAAGGTGGCAGCCTATCCTGCCAAAGCCGTGAGCCAAAGGGAAAGCAAAAATAAACTCCCTTATATATTTTATTATGTCTATTTTATGAATAGCTTTCGCCAAGAACATAAACACTATGGCTCCAATCAGGCCTCCGTACATAACGAAGCCACCGGTCATAAGTGATATAAAATATTCTTTTTCAAAAAAGCGGCTCCAGTCTATATATTTATAAGCCGTTAAAAAATACAAAAGCTTGGCACCCAAAAGTCCGCCGATTACAGCATACAATTCCGTAAGAACAAAATCATATACGTCAAGATCTTTTCTTTTTATAAGGACAATTGCCGCTACAATATTTGCGGCAACGGCTCCAACAAAAACCATAAGCATATAGCTTGAAACCGTATGCCCGAAAAGTTCTGTATTTACGCACATAAAAATTCCTCATTACAAATCAAAAAAATTAAAAGCACCATATTAAAAATGCTCCCATGATTAACACGGGAGCACCTTTAATCGTAATAGTAATTACTGAAGTGAGTTAAGTAAGTCGTTAAGCTCACCAGCTCCAACTCCAACTGCTGTTGTTATGCAAGCTACAGCTGCAATAGCAACAATGATACCGATAACAGCTATAACAAGTGAGATTATTGATAAAATGAAACCTGCTGTTGCCATGCCGTTTTTCTGACCTGTCATTGCAACAGAATCTTTCTGTGCCTTAATTGAAAGAACAAGACCTACGATTGCGCAAATAAGTCCTACCCAACTAAGTGCTACGACAGGAATAAATGTAAATACGATACCTACAAGACCAAGTACAAGACCTGCGATTGCAAGACCGTTAGTTGGCTGTGGCTGCTGTCCTCCACCATAATTTGGCTGCTGGCCGTAATTTGGCTGCTGACCATTCATATTGTTACCATTGTTAAAATTGTTATCCATAACTATAACCCTCCTTAAAGTTATTAATTATTCTTGTCTGAATATTTAACAATATACAAACTACAACGATGCTTCTATTTTAAACTATAACTGCTCTAAAATCAAGGCGAATATATATTTTTTTAAAAATTCTGCATAGTAAATTAGTACTATTTTTTTTATATTTAATAAAAAGTTCCTTTAATTATTAAAGCCAATACCACATTGATGCATAATATGAGTATGTTGCAATCCAAACAATAAGCACGATGCCCCAAATAACGATGCCGATTATTGAGCAAATAAAGCCCGCTGTTGCCATGCCGCTTTTTCTACCCGTATAACGAAGTGCGTTTTTCTGTCCGAGAACCGAGAAAATAAGGCCCAAAACACCGATAATGAATCCCCAAATGCAGATTGAAGCGATACCCGCTATCATACCTACAATTGCGAAAGCATTTGTATATGTGTTTCCGTAAACATTGTTATAGGGGTTTACCTGATTGTTATATCCGTTGTTGTATTGATTGCTATAACCGTTCACATTCTGATTGTTATAACCATTCATATTCTGATTATAATTCGGCTGACCGTATTGCTGCTGATTAGCATAATTGTTCTGGCCGTAAGCCTGGTTGCCGTTAGGCTGTTGGTTGTATGCACCGTTATATGTGCCCTGATTGTTTGGCTGTCCGGCGCTGTAACCTGCCATATTGTTTTCATTTCCGGCATTTTCATTTTGATTGAAATTGTTATCCATACATAACCTCCTAAATATAATACAAATCCACTAAATTAACGATTAGATTCGTCTTTCTTATAATAGCATATCCACTGCCCGAAACACAATAGAGAAAAGTAGCTATAATAAGATTGTATTAAACAATACTTAAAATTTTACAACTTTCATTACCGAAATATCTTTCGATTGCAAGCTTATAATTATCCACAAAATCATCATTTACAAAGACTTGCACCATTCCTGCAAATCCTCCTCCATGAACCCTTGCAACGCCTTTGTCTTCCAAAATCATTTCCGAAAGAGCAAGACATTTTGATACTTTTTGGATTTCCGGATGTGCCGGTGAATAAACGTTTTGCAAATATTTAAAAGATGATTCGCCGGATAATTTTATATTCTTCAAGAACTCTTCTTTATTGGCTTCTTTTAAGGCTTTAACCGCACTATCCACACGCTTTTCTTCATTAAAGAAATGAATTGCTCTAAGAAGGGCTCTGTCGGAACAATAGTCATAAATGCTTGCCACTTGATCTCCGTAAGTGTTGCTGAAGCTACTTAATCCGCCAAGTGCCGCATAAAACTCGTCTTCATTAACCTCACGTAAAACTTCTTTTCCGAAAAATCCCGCAACTCTTACCATTTCTTCGCGAATTGCGGCATAGTCATCAGTAAGATCCGCATGATTTCCGCCTGTGTCCACTATACAAAGCTTGAGTCCCATTTTTTCGATAGGGCTCTTTGTTCCTTCGCCGGCTATATAAACTCTCTCGACTTCAGGTTTTTTCGTATCCTTAAAATCAATGCTTACGATTCCGCCAAAGCTGCAGGCGCATTGATCCATAAGACCGCAAGGTTTTCCAAAATACTCGTTTTCCGCAAAATGACCCGCCTCTGCAATGGTAAGAGGGTCGATAATATCAGCATTATAAAGTTTTGAAATAATTCTTCCTATAAGAGTTTCAAAGGCCGCAGATGATGAAAGGCCGGAGCCTTGTAGTACTTTGCTTGTTGTAGTTGCACTAAATCCACCGATTTTAAAGCCTTTCATTTTAAGAAAATAAAGCACACCTCTTATAAGACCGGCAGATGTTCCCTTCTCATCCTGTCTCATTTTAAGATCGGTCACGTCAATTTCGGGAATCATGATTCCCTCCGATGCCATACGAACAATATCCTTATCTTGTGACGTTGAATCGGGTTTTTCCATACTTGCCTCTATCTCAAGATTTATGGCTGCGGCAACTACTTTTCCGTTTTGATGGTCGGTGTGATTACCGCAAATCTCCGTTCTGCCCGGTGCGCTGACTCTTACAATTTTATCTTCACTCATACTCTTTTCCCTTTTCCTTTGATTTTGTTAAATCTTGCTTTAGCAAAGTCTTTTACATAAACCCGGCCAAAGCAATTTTATCAGCATTAAACAATACCACCTAATTTATAGGTGGTATTGGATATACTTCTTTTTATAATACT
>CACZQX010000101.1 GCA_902783445.1 uncultured Lachnospiraceae bacterium | reverse complement strand
AAAATAGCACTTTTCGGTTCTTATGGATGGGGCGACGGACAGTGGATGCGCGATTGGGAGGATCGTTGCAACCAAGCCGGTGCAAAACTTGCAACAAGCTCTGTCATGGCAAATGATGCTCCGGATGCCAATGCTTTAGACGAGTGCAAAGCTCTCGGTGCTGCATTGGTTTAGCCATACATACTTTCTTTTCCACGTTTTTTTGGGGGATTTATAAAAAAAAGGATATTCCGAGGAGGGAATATCCTTTTTTGGTCTTATTTTATCCGAAATATATTTCATACCATACAAGAAATACATAAATGCACCAGATTTTTCTCCAACAATTGTCGATATTTTCAGGTTCATACATTTTAAGTACTTCTTTAGTATCAAAGAATTGTTCTGCCGTTTTCGATGACAATACTTTCTTAATGTCAGAAACGTAAGGTTCTTCACACATCCATGCACGTGTAGGTGCCGCAAAGCCGATTTTCTTTCTCCAAGCAATGCTTTCCGGCAAAAGATGTGTTGCAGCCGTTCTGAAAGCAAGCTTTGTTTGCTCGGTATTTGCGCGATAATTTGACGGAATTGTAAGCGCCACATCAACCACACGCTTGTCAAGGAAAGGAGTACGGCAATCCAGATTGTGGGCAAGGCTCATTTTTTCCGCATTAAGCATAATATCGCCTTCGAACCAAACATTCAAATCACAAAGCATAATCTTTGTGACATCATCCATATCGTCCGTTATTTTATAAAGACTGCGAGCCAAATCCAATGGCAATATCTTGCCTCTGTAATCTTTCAGCAGTTTTTTCTTGTCCTCTTCGTGGAATACTCTTGTATTACCAATGTAGTAATCTTCAACTTGCGGAAGTGTCTTTAAATCCACACCTGCTGCCTTTGCTTCTTCTATCTGCTTGATTCGTCTGACATAGGCATGATATCCGCAGAAAAGCTCGTCTGCACCTTCACCGGAATAGCAAACGTCCACATGCTTTTTAGCTTCTCCCGCAACCATATAAAACACTACAGATGATGCATCACCCAAAGGTTCTTCCAAAGCTTCCATTGCAAGAGGCACGGACTTGAAGTATTCCTGTGGCGTAACCTTAAATCTATGCATTTTCACCTTAAGTGTATCAGCTGTTTCCTGTGCCATAGGCGACTCATCAAAAGCAGGATCGTCGTAACAAGCGGAAACCGCAAGCTTTGGTTCCATAAGAGCTGTAAGATATCCGCTGTCAACACCGCCGGATAAGAAGTTGCCGCGAACCTTGGCATCCCTTTGCCAATCTTTTCTTGCTTCCATAAGAGAGAAATGAATTTGTTTTCCCATTTCCTCTATGGAAATGTCCGTGTTTTGCTTAACAGACGCTTCCCAATACTTTTTAATATCAAGCTTTCCATTTTCCCAAACAATTATTTCACCCGGCATTACTTTCGTCATTCCTTTAAAAAATGTGTCCTTACCCGGCAGGTATGAAAAGCTTAAGAAGAGTTCCAACGCATCCGGATTAAACTCTTTTACGAAGCCTTCTTTTTTTATCATTTCACGGATAGATGTTGAGCATAAAAGCTTTCCGTCTGCGCTAAGATAATAGTACAAAGAACGCGCACCGAAGCGGTCTCTTACCATTATTACTTTGTCGGCATCATCTATTATTATATAAAAATTACCGTTAAGCATATTGGGAAAATCAAGTCCCCACTTTTCAAAGGCCGCCTCAATAACCGCTTCGTTTGTTGCTTTTTTTATGCCAAGTTCATTTGCCAATTTTTCAAGATTAGCCAAATATCCGCCGAATTCTCTAACTTTTGCCATATTTTCCTCTTTTTCAACTTAATAATCTAAACTTTAAAGCAGACCCTTAAGGCCTGCTTATTGTCATTATAAAGCTTTTTTAATTGCATCTAAAAGCTCATCATATTCTTCGAATGCAGGGTACTGCGGATAATCTTTTTTGATTGATTCCGTACTCTTGAATAAGAAACCTGCCTTACTTGCTTCAATCATACCAAGATCGTTAAAGCTGTCACCGCTGGCGATTGTTTCGTAACCGATTGACTGAAGTGCCTTAACGGTTGTAAGTTTTGATTTTTCACATCTCATTCTAAAGCCTGTGATTTCGCCGTTTCCGGCAACTTCCAAAGTGTTGCACATGATTGTCGGCCAACCGAGTTTCTTCATAAGAGGTGTTGCAAACTGTTCGAATGTATCACTGATAATAATAACCTGAGTAAGTCCACGAAGCTCATCCAAGAACTCTTTTGCTCCCGGAATCGGATCGATTTTCGCAATCGTTTCCTGAATCTCTTTAAGTCCGAGACCATGCTCTTTTAAGATTCCAAGTCTCCAGTTCATAAGTTTATTGTAATCAGGCTCGTCCCTTGTTGTTCTTTTAAGCTCAGGAATACCCGAAGCTTCCGCAAATGCAATCCATATTTCAGGGACCAAAACGCCTTCCAAGTCTAAACATACTATATTCATAATAACCATTTCCTCCGTAATTGACTCTTATTACCTTTTAAAAGTATACATTCAAGAATCTTTTTTTTCAATAAAAAGTCTTCTTTTATTAAAAAAACGAAATTAAGCCATATTTACAACGTTTTCAAGCTTAGCACCCGTTTCAATATTTTTAATATTTTTCCAAATGCGTTCTTGCGAGCGCTTAAAAGTGCCGGTTGAAATGCCCGCAATATGAGGTGAAAAAATCACTCTTGCCTTTAAATCCTTAGGAAGATTGAAAAGTATATGATCTTTCGGAGTCGGCTCCGGTGCAATGGTATCCAGTCCCGCTCCCGCGATTTTTCCTTTAAGCAAAGCTTCCTTTAAGGCTTCGTTATCAACCATTTCTCCTCTTGCAGTGTTTACCAGATATGCACTCTCTTTCATTTTATCAAGAAAGCGCTCGTTAACCATGCCTTTGGTTTCTTTTGTTACCGGGACATGGATACTTACAATATCGCTGACAGCTAAAAGTTCATCCAATTCTTTATATGTTACATTGTATTTTTTCTCTATGTCGTCCGGTCTTTTGTTCCTATTCCAATAGAAAACTTTGCATCCAAATGCATTAAGTCTGATAGCCGTTTCCTTTGCAATATCTCCGAATCCTACCAGCCCAACGGTGCAATCTCCCAGCTCCTTAATGCCCTCTATCATCATAGACTGCTTTAACTCTATTTGCTTTCCTTCAAGCTCGTCCAAATGAGCAGCAACGGTGTTTCTTAAGAGCGCAAGGCTGAGTAAAATCACATGTTCCGCAACGGACGCTGCGTTTATTCCCTTGTTGTTACACACCGGAATGTTTCTTGCCGCAGCGGCTTTTGTATCTATTTTATCAAAGCCTACTCCCTCGGAATGAATGAGTTTAAGATTCGGCATGGCATTAATCAAATCCGCGTTGACCACTCCTATCGCATCAACCACAATAACATCGGCATCCGCTGTTTTTTCAAGTATTTCTTCGTTAGAAGCCTCAAGATTGAAAAAAGAAATATCGTATTCATCCGTTTTGCCGGCAGGCATGTATTTTTCAAAACGGGCTTTATCCGCTTTT
>CACZQX010000100.1 GCA_902783445.1 uncultured Lachnospiraceae bacterium | reverse complement strand
GAGCGCGGATTTATCAAAGCGGAAGTCATTAACTATCAGGAACTTTTGGATTGCGGAACATATGCGGCCGCAAGAGACAAAGGTCTTGTCAGAATGGAAGGAAAAGATTACGTCGTTCAAGACGGCGATGTTATATTGTTCAGATTTAACGTTTAATAATTATCGGCCCGATTATGCGGGCCGGTATTTACATTTTAAGGAGGATTTATTTGGACACGGTCTCTATAGTGATTCTTTTAATAATCATTGCTTTAATCGCTTTTTCGGCTTTCTTTTCATCGGCGGAAACGGCAATGATGAGCGCAAGCAAGATTAAGATCAGAAATCTCGCGGACGAAGGAAACGAAAAAGCAAAGCTTTTGCTTAAATTGTTGGAAAATCAAAGCAAAATGTTAAGCACCATTTTGATTGGCAACAATATCGTAAATATTATTGTTTCCTCTCTTACCACAATTTTGGCGCAAAAGCTTTTCGGCAATATCGGTATTACCATCGGCACTGCCATAATCACGGTTTTAGTGCTCATTTTCGGTGAGATAACTCCGAAAACCGCAGCCAGCATTAATGCCGAAAAAATGGCTTTGCGATATGTACGAATCATATATGTTACAACAATTATCTTCACTCCCATTATTTGGTTAATAAACAACTTGGCCTTTTTCGTTATGAAGCTGTTAAAGATAAACACCAAAGCCAGAGAGCAAGCAATTACTGAAAGTGAGCTTCGTTCCATTGTGGATGTAAGTCACGAAGAGGGCGTTTTGGAAGAACAGGAAAAGAAAATCATCAATAACCTTATAGATTTCGGCGACGACAAAGCCGAAGATATAATGGTTCCCAAGATTGACGTTACCTGTGTGGATATAAACGCTTCCTACGAAGAACTTATGGCTATATTCAAGGAAGAAATGTACACCCGAATGCCGGTGTATGAAGACTCAACGGAAAATATCGTTGGAATTATAAATATGAAAGATCTTGTTCTTTACAAGCAAGACGAGCCTTTTAATGTCAGAGATTTTCTTCGTGAGGCCCACTTCACTTTTGAGGGCAAGCCCCTTAGCGAATTGATGTTGGAAATGAAAAAAGATGCCGTCAGCATGATGATTGTCATTGACGAATACGGCGCAGCCGTAGGCATTATTACTTTGGAGGACTTGCTTGAAGAAATTGTGGGCGAAATCAGAGACGAATATGACGCCGACGAGTTTGACGAACTGCAGCAGGCCGGAGACAACGAATATGTGGTTGAAGGTCAGATGCGACTTGACGATTTTAACGACAATTTGGGCACTTCCTTAGAATCGGATGATTATGAAACAATCGGCGGTTATATTATGGGAAAAATCGATAGAATACCAAAAGTGGGGGATGTGGTTTTTACAGGGAATATAAAGCTTTCGGTGGAATCGGTTGATAATAAAAGAATAGAAAAAGTAAGGGTTGACATAATGTAAGTCAACCCTTTATTTTATCTTTATTTCTTTCATTTAAATTTCTTGCCACAACATTGTCCGCATACTTGTAATACTGAAGCGTACCTTCATCAAGAGTAATAAGAACACGGCGCATTTGCTCTTTTACGAACCTTGCCTGACCATTAATCTCAATTGTAGTTCGCGGATACATTATACCGCCCACGGCAATGGCGGCTTTTGTGGAATTGGCCATAAGCCTTTTCAGCTCGTAAAGCTCATCCATAAGAGAGGTTTTTAATTTATCCGACTTGATACGCTGTTTAAGCAAATCAAGGCAATACTCTGCTTTATCCGGATTGTCTTTAACCACTTTAATCTTTTGATCCAAAGACTTGATAACATCGCTTTCGGTATTAATCTGCTTGGAAATCTGGTTGTGCTTTTGCACAAGTTCTTTATCCACACCCACGCTGACGTGAGTTTTGATTTCTATTTCGTTGCCGATAACATCGGAATCAACGCCCATAAGAGCCCTGACATTGCCACCGATAATTCCGGTATAATCCCTACCTCTAACCATTACAACGCCCATGCTGGATACATTGCAATTAAGCAAATAATCGCAGAATAAATCTTCCTTGCACTCGATATTAACGCGTTCGAAGAAGCGTCCCACAATGGTGCCACCGGCTTTTAAAGTGCCTATTCCATCACCGGCCATTCCGCTCCTGAGCACTATGTCACGTTCTGAATCAATGGTTGCGCCTTCCACGACGCCTTCCACAACAACATTTCCGGTTGCTTTGATTTCGAAGCCGCGCATGAGACTTCCTCGAATCATTACATCACCGTCAAATTCTATATTTCCCACGGAATAATCAACGTCACTTTTTATTTCCAAGACATTGTCAATATAAATACTGTCTCCGCCTCTGAGTTCAATCATGCCATGCATGTTTGAATAGTAGGTGTTTTCTTCTACCCTAAAACCCTTGCCGCGAAGTCTTTGCAGGTTTTTGCCCTGTTTAGGCTTAATAAGCTGGCCAAAAACCGTTACACCGTAGGTTCCGTTTGTTGCCGGTATATACTCTGCAATTTTTTGGTTTTCTTTGACAAATTCAAAGTTGTAAACGTTTCTGTAATCTATACTTCCGTCGCTTTTTTCGCGAAGAACCTTGTTGCTTTTCTCGTTAAAATAAAACTCGAAATGTCCATCAACACCATCAATCGCAGGTTTACCCTGTGCAATCAAAATTTCTTCGTTGTAATTATGATCGTTGACTGCGCGTTCCAATTCTTCCTTCATCAAGCCGGTGTTTATTCCACTATCATGAATAAGGACATTTATCTCCTCTTCTGTGTAGAAATGGGCCTGTGTAGACTCGGAGAATTCCATATATAAATAAGCATGCATTCCGTCTTCATCTATGCGAATGCCTGTTTCTCTTCTTACATTTTCAAATAAATCTTTGAGGGATGTATCAAGATCGTCGTCTTCATCTGAAACCTTTTTTAAATAATCGGTAACCGTAAGTCCGTTTTCGTCACGATCAGCCTCGATTGTGGCTACGTGTTCGTTCACATTATCCTCAAAGTATTGCTCTCTTTTTTCTTTCTGTTCTTGTTTTTTCTCTTGTTTTTTCTCGCGGATTTTGCCTGTTAATTTGGCATAGATAGCCATCAGCTCATCTTCTGAAATGTCATCAAGATTAAGACCTAAAGCAGCCGATGCTTTGGTCGGTGATTCTTCGTCTTCCCCTGTGTACTTTTCCAGCTTTTCGAACTCATCCATAATTATGCTCCCAATTATTACCAAGTAATGTTTGACGTTCGCAAAATGCTTTGCCCCACTTGTACATATTAATTATAAATTATTTTTTGATGCATTACAACAAAAAATAGAGAAAGAATGGGTACTTCTTCCTCATGGATTTTTACATATCAGTGATTACGGATTGTTTCGCTTCGCTCCCACAATCCTACAGATATTCGGAATATCGCACTTCGTGCTTCTTCCTCATATCTGTTTGGCTTATAAAAGCAAAAAGTTTGATATGCAAGCATACCAAACTTTTTGCTTTTCAAGCCTTAATCACTTATTTAGCCACAATATTAACAATTCTTCCCGGAACGTAGATTTCTTTGACAATATTTCCCGATAATTTATCGCCAAGAGCTTTCTTGCCGGCTGCGATTGCATCTTCTTTGCTGCAATCTGCAGGGATTGTTGTTGTTGCTTTTGTTTTTCCGTTTATCTGAACGGCGATTTCGATTTCGTCGTCTTTCATTTCGTTTTCGTCGAATGTAGGCCATCCGTATTTTGCGTCAAATACGCTTTCTTCATGGCCAAGCTCTTTCCAAAGCTCTTCACCGATGTGCGGTGCGAATGGTGCAATCATCTTAACGAAAGCTGTTAATGTTTCTTTGTCCACGCCACCTTCGCGTTTTGCAATGTCGATAAGCTTGTTGTTGTATTCCATGAAACCTGAAATTACGGTATTTAAGCTAAATGACTAAAGACGCTGTGTGATGTCATGTACCATGCGGTGACGAGTCTTAACCATTTCTTTAGTAGCTTCTTTACCCCAATCCTTGTTATCCATAACAAGATTCCAGAAACGGTTGATGAAACGATAAACACCGTCAATACCTCTGTCGTCCCATTCCGAATCAAGTTCGGGTGGACCTACAAAAAGCTCGTAAAGTCTGAGCGAATCGCAGCCGTAATCGCGAACCAAATCATCGGGTGAAACAACGTTACCTTTTGATTTACTCATCTTGATACCGTTTTTACCCGTAATCATACCCTGGTTGAAGAGCTTGGTGAATGGTTCATCAAAGTCGATAACACCGATATCCTTAAGGAATTTGGTGTAGAATCTTGAATAAAGAAGATGAAGAACCGCATGCTCAACACCGCCGATGTACATATCAACAGGAAGCATTTCGTCCGCAATCTTTCTGTCTACCAAAGCTTTGTCATTCTTATTATCAACATATCTTAAGAAGTACCAGCTTGAACCTGCCCACTGAGGCATAGTGTTTGTCTCGCGTTTTGCAGGGCCGCCGCAGCAAGGACATGTTGTGTTTACCCAATCGGTAATATCCGCAAGCGGTGACTCACCGGTACCTGTAGGCTGGTAGCTTTCAACCTCAGGAAGAAGAAGTGGCAACTGATCTTCCGGAACAGGAACAGCACCGCATTTTTCGCAGTGAACAATTGGAATAGGCTCGCCCCAGTAACGCTGACGTGAGAATACCCAGTCACGAAGTTTGTAGTTAACTTTCTTTTTACCAAGGCCCTTTTTCTCGATTTCTTCAGGTGCTGTCTTTTTAAGTTCAGCAGAATCTCTGCCTGTCCAGTCACCTGAATTTATAACAATACCGCTTTCTGTGTAAGCTTCTGTCTGGTTTTCGATTTCTTTGCCGTCTTTTGCAATAACCTGAACAATAGGAAGGTCGAACTTCTTGGCAAATTCAAAGTCACGAGTATCATGAGCCGGAACGCACATGATAGCGCCTGTACCGTAATCAGCCAAAACATAGTCTGAAAGCCAAATTGGTGTTTTGGCACCGTTTAATGGGTTGATTGCATAAGCACCTGTGAACACACCTGTTTTTTCCTTGTCCTGAAGACGGTCAACGGATGATTTAACGCTTGCTTTGTAGATGTAATCTTCAACTGCGGCTTTCTGCTCCGGTGTTGCGATTTCTTTTGCCAAAGCATGCTCAGGTGCAAGAACCATAAATGTTGCACCGTAAAGTGTGTCCGGACGTGTTGTGTAAACAGTAATCTGCTTGTCTGTGCCGTCTACCTTGAAGTCGATTTCGGCACCGTATGATTTACCGATCCAGTCGCTCTGCATCTTTTTAACCTTTTCCGGCCAATCCAGCTTATCAAGATCGTTTAAAAGTCTGTCAGCATATTTTGTAATACGAAGCATCCACTGACGAAGGTTTTTCTTTGTAACCTCAGCGCCGCAACGTTCGCATTTGCCATCAACAACTTCTTCGTTTGCAAGACCTGTCTTACATGAAGGACACCAGTTGATAGGCATTTCCTTTTCATAGGCAAGACCTTCTTTGAACATCTTAACGAAAATCCACTGAGTCCATTTGTAGAAGTTAGGATCTGTTGTGTTTACTTCTCTGTCCCAATCGTAAATAGCTGCGATTTCGTTAATCTGACGTTTGATGTTTGCAACGTTTTGTGCAGTTGATTTTGCAGGATGAACGCCCATTTTAATAGCGTAGTTTTCAGCCGGAAGACCGAAAGCATCCCATCCCATCGGATGAATAAGATAGTAGCCCTGAAGCATTTTGTAACGGCTCCAAACGTCACTGATTACATAGCCTCTCCAGTGACCAACATGAAGACCCGAACCCGAAGGATATGGGAACATATCCAAGCAGTAGTATTTCTTCTTTTTGCCGTCGTTAACGTTAATAGGGTGCTCTTCCCAGTTTTTACGCCATCTTTTTTCGATTTCAACGTGATTGTAAGGTGTTGCCATTTTCATATCTCCTGTTTAAATATTTTAGATTTTATGATAATTTACGTGTTGCTATGCGTAAATATAAAGAAAGTCTCTGAAGCTTTCTTAAACTTCAGAGACGAATATATCCGCGGTACCACTCTGTTTCATAGGTTTGCGCTTAATTTATATTATGTAAACCTATGCTCTTTTTAGGATTTTATAACGGTCATCAACCGCACTTGGCTCATCACCAAGCGAACTCCAAGGCGAGTTGGGAGTTAGCCCTACTGTCTTCCACCAACCGACAGCTCTCTT
>CACZQX010000099.1 GCA_902783445.1 uncultured Lachnospiraceae bacterium | reverse complement strand
CAAAGAGGAGGAAAGAACGTGAAATTAGGATTCGTCAGTGCAATAATGGAAGATTATTCTTTCGAAGAGATGATTGATTTTGCAAGTGCAAAGGGCTTCGAGTGCGTAGAAGTCGCAAGCTGGCCTATGGGTAAAGCAGAGCGCAGATATGCCGTCGTAACTCATGTTGATGCCGAAAAAGCCTTGGAAGATGATGCGTATGCAAATCACATCAAGGATTATTGCAAAGAAAAAAATGTAGAGATTTCATCCCTTGCATTCTATCCGAACACCATGGACGGAGATCTTGAAAAAAGAAATGCAGCGGTTGAACACTTAAAAAACGTAATTAAAGCAAGTGCAAAATTAGGCATCGGAATGGTTACAACTTTCATAGGAAGAGACCAGACAAAAACAGTTGAGGAAAACTTAGAACTTGTTAAAGAAGTTTGGCCGCCTATCATTAAACTTGCCGAAGAATTAAACGTTAAGCTGGCAATTGAAAATTGTCCGATGTTATTCGGTCCGGACCAGTGGCCGGGTGGACAAAACCTTATGACAACACCGGTTATTTGGAGAAAGGTTTTCGAAATTTTACCGAGCAAAAATTTAGGTATAAATTATGACCCATCTCACTTTGTATGGCAGATGATTGATTATATAAAACCTATCTATGAATTTGCAGATAAGATTTTCCACGTTCATTACAAAGACATCAAGCTTTATAAAAATAAATTGGAAGAATGCGGCGTAATGGCATATCCGCTTGATTTCATGTCACCGAAGCTTCCGGGTCTCGGAGATGTGGATTGGGGTAAATATGTATCAGCCCTTACAGACATAAGATTTGATGGATATACCTGCATTGAGATTGAAGATAAAGCTTTTGAAGGAAGTAAAGATAAAGTAGAAAAATCTCTTATTTTAAGTAAAAGATATTTGGAACAATTTGTTATCTAAATTCCGGAGCCTTAAATGGGCCGTGAATTAAATATATTGGAGTAATAAAAAGACTTAACACAAAGAAAGGGAACAAAATATGAGTAAAAAAGTAAGAATAGCTATCGTAGGATGTGGCGGAATCGCAAGACAAAAACACTTCCCGGCACTTAAAAAACACGCAGACCGTGCAGAAATGGTTGCATTTTGCGACATCATTCCGGAAAGAGCACAGAAAGCGGCAGCGGAATACGGCATTGAAGGCGCAAGAGTTTACACAGATTACAAAGAAATGCTTGCGGACAAATCAATCGAGTTTGACACGGTTCATGTACTTACACCAAACGTTGCGCATTGCCCAATTACTGTAGCTTCATTTGAAGCGGGCAAAAACGTTCTTTGCGAAAAACCTATGGCACATTGCACAGAGGATGCAAAGAAAATGATTGACGCTTGGAAAAAATCAGGCAAGAAATTTACAATCGGTTATCAGAACCGTTTCAGAGAAGATACAACACTTCTTCATGATTCATGTGAAGCGGGCGAACTCGGTGAAATCTACTTCGCAAAAGCACATGCACTCAGAAGAAGAGCAGTTCCTACGTGGGGCGTTTTCCCTAACAAAGCACTTCAGGGTGGCGGACCTCTTATCGATATAGGAACACATGCACTTGATATCACACTTTGGATGATGGACAACTACGAACCGCTTTCGGTTTCGGGTCAGGTATTCTACAAACTCGGTCGTGACGAACACGGTCCTGAAGGAAACGTATTCGGACCATGGGATCCTAAGACATTTGAAGTGGAGGATTCTGCATTCGGTCTTGTTAAGATGAAAAACGGTGCAACAATCTTCTTGGAAGCTTCATGGGCACTTAACGTACTCATTTCAAAAGAAGCATCAACAACAATCTGCGGTACAAAGGGCGGTGCGGAAATTCACCACGGCGGAAGCTATCCTGAAAGCGAAGTTATCTTCAACATGGTTGAACATAACCAGTTAATGCAGAAAAACGTTTCCGAAAAACCTGTAGTTGACTTCTTCGACGGAGAGGCTGTTCAGATGGAAGCTGTAAGAGAAGCTGACCAGTGGTTGGATGCAATCCTTAACGATAAAGAACCGCTTGTAAAACCGGAACAGGCATTTGTTGTTACACAGATTCTTGAAGGTATCTACAAATCGGCAGAATCGGGAAAAGAATATTTCTTCTAGGAGGATATTATGGCTGCAAGACAGTATTACGATCCGAATGGATTTACAACCTGTGACAAAGGTTTTTCATTCAAAATAAAAGCACAGTATTACAGAGGTTTCACATTATCCATCTTAAGAGAGTTGAATGTGGAAATAGACGGTGAGGAAATTCCCAGAGATGATGTATCGATTACGGTAAACGGCGAAACGTTTACGATGGAAGAAGCACGAACCGTTGTTGATTCCGACTATCGTTGGGAGTTTGGCGAATTCGCTAAGGTAAATGTTAAAAAAGAAGGCGGTTTAAAAGCCGGAAATCATCATTTAAAAGTTTTCCAAAAAATCGCACCTTCATATATGCCTTTCCCTGTGGAAGCCACATGTGAAACAGATTTCAGTATTTAATCGGGAGAAGTTTGAAAATAGTTAACAAAAGGAGAAGTCGCAAGCTGGAATTTCAAACTTCATTTGTGAAGCAAATGCTTCACAAATGGTCCACGATGCCTGCGGCATAGTGTTAAAAAATGGGTCACGATATTAAAAGAAGTGTTTCTTTATACAGTTATCAGGACGAATACTATGACGGAACTCTCGATTTAGAGGGTTGCCTTCGTGAAACGGCCGCAACGGGCGCAACGGGTGTTGAGCTTTTGGCCGAACAGATGATTAAACGTTTTCCGCTTCCAATAGAAGATGAGAAGTTTAGAGAAGACTGGTTTAATAATCTTAAAAAATACAATTTAACACCTTCATGCTATGATGCATTCCTTGAAAACAAATTGTTTGATAACAGAACTTTGTCTTTGGGCGAGCAGATTAACATGATGAAAAGAGATTTGCGTCTTGCGCATCTTCTTGGCTTTGACGTAATCCGTACCTTGGTTTCAACACCAATGGATGTAATTGAAGGAAGTTTGGAATATGCCGAAAAAGTCGGTGTAAGAATCGGACTTGAAGTACATGCGCCGTTTTCACTTAACTCGGGTTGGGCAGACGGATACATGGAAATGATTAACCGTACCGGAACAAAATTCTTCGGATTTATTCCGGATATGGGAATCTTTTGCAAGAACATTCCGGATGTTGTAAGAGACAAGGTAAGAAGACACGGCGCAAAAGAAGAATGCATCAAGATTGTTGATGATTGCTATGCCGAAAGAGTAGCAAAAGGCTTTACAAAAATCAAATACGATTTAAATCTCGGCAAAGCAAACATGGAATACCGCATGGCTAACGGCATGAAAGAAATGATGGACAAAGTTAAAGCTGCCGGCGGTGCTGATGCTGACTTCGAATATGCTGATGCATCATTTGTTTACTCATGGTCTGAGCCGCAGGATATTATCGATAATATCGATTATATTTTCCATACTCATGCAAAATTTTACAATGTGCATGAAGATTTGAAAGAAACAGCGGTTGCGCTTCCTGAAGTAATCGAGGCATTTAAAAAGGCCGAATATAAAGGATTCTTAAGCTCCGAGTACGAAGGCGGAGAACATTTAAGAGATATTGGCGTAGATTCAATAACACAGGTAAAACGCCATCAGGAAGCAATGAAGAAATGCATAGAGGCATAAATAAAAAGCAAAAAAATATGAGTGGATTTTTGTCCCCAAAACGGAGATAATATATTTAAGAGAATGGATTTGTACAAATATTCGCTTGCGATATTTATCCAAACGCTCTTAAAATAAGGGTTTCGAAATAAGAGGATAAAAATATGTTTTGTGACTTTTCAATTTTAAAGACCAATAATGAGCAT
>CACZQX010000098.1 GCA_902783445.1 uncultured Lachnospiraceae bacterium | reverse complement strand
CTTTGATAGCAACGATATTGTCAACATTTTTAGCAAGAGTTGCTGCTGTTTTAGGCTCAATATTGCAGCCTGTTCTTGAAGGTACATTATACATAATAAGCGGAAGGTCTACCGATTTTGCAATCATTGTGTAATGATCGATAAGACCGTTTTGTGTAGCCTTGTTGTAGTAAGGAGTAACAACCAAAATTCCGTCTGCTCCCGCCTTTTGTGCTTCTTTTGATAAATAAACTGCCGTTTCCGTGCAATTTGAACCTGTTCCTGCGACTACAGGAATACGTTTCTTAGTTGCTTGCACCGCGAATTTAATTGTTTCAATGTGTTCAGCTTCCGTCTGAGTTGCAGATTCGCCTGTTGTACCGCAGATAACGATGCAATCCGTACCATTATCAACCTGGAAATCGATAATTTCCTGAAGCTTTTCAAAGTTTACCTGCCCATCTTCTTTCATTGGTGTAACTATAGCAACACCGGCACCTTTAAAAATTGCCATCTCTTTTCCTCCTGTAATCTTTTACTTAATTTTTTATTACGCTATTATACCTATAGCGACGACCGCATATATCAACGGTTCGAATTTTGTTGTTTATCGTAGCACCATAAACCTATCATGTCAATATTTTTCATTCAAGCAACTGCGTATTTATTTAATACACAGTAAAAAACAAATTATTTTATTTTTCAGTTTCGAATTTTGTAACGGAATCTGCAAAATCGACTATTTCTTCCGGATAAGTTCTACCCGTAATAATAATGCCGGTTTCATCATCTTTTGCATTTAATACATTAATAAGTTCTTCACATGAAATAAGGCCTTCATCCACAAGTGCACTGACCTCGTCAAGAACCAGCAAATCACACTCGCCGGTGGCAAGCACCTTTTTTGCAAAATTCAAACCGTTTTTTATATTAATCTGTTCTTCTTTTTTTTGCTCATCATTCAAGTCTTCATAAGACTCTCTTGTTTTTTCGAATCTGAAAAACTTAATTTCCGGCTCAAGCTTTTTAATAAGCTCGATGTTTTTTAAGTCTCTCTTCATAAATTGGATGAAAATAACACTTTTGCCTTCCAATGCGCTCATGAATGCTTTACCGACAGCGGCGGCACTCTTGCCCTCACCATTGCCGTAATAAATCTTCGTAGATCCTGTATTCATAATTATCCTCCGTATTCTTTAGGAATAATCCTAAAACAAATCTTCGCATTTAACGAATAACCACTTAAACGAATATTTACCTTTTGTCATAATAGCAAAATATAATAAATAATGCAACAAATATCGCTTTAGCTTGCAAATATAACCATTTGAAACTATACTGTTTCTTAAGAATCATTGATAAAAGGTTTTTAATCAGCCGGAGATAATTAAAAGAAAAGCATGTAGGCAAAGAGGTTATATGACAGAAGTTTTAAGCAAGGATTGTTTTAAAGTTATAGTCGAGGGAAATCAAGGAGAAATAATTGAAAAAAAATCACGTTTTATCGCAAACGTAAAATCCGTTTCGTCTGAAGAGGAAGCTATTGCTTTTATAGAAGAAAGCAAAAAGAAATATTGGGATGCAAGGCACAATTGCAGTGCGTTTATAATAGGAGAAAATAACGAGCTTCAGCGTTTTTCCGACGACGGCGAACCAAGCGGAACCGCCGGCAAACCCATTCTTGAAGTACTGTTAGGCTCAGGCTTAAGAAATGTATGCGTGGTTGTCACAAGATATTTCGGAGGAACTCTACTTGGCACCGGCGGCTTGGTAAGAGCCTACACTCAGGCTACGAATGCGGGAATTGCCGCCAGCAAAACGGCATTCTGCCACAAAGGGAAAAAAATCAATATAAAAAGCGACTACAACGGAATCGGCAAAATCCAATATATCATGGCCCAAATGAACATCGGCCAATTGGATATCCAATATACAGAAAATGTGGAAATCAGCTGTGCCGTAAAAGAAGCGCAAGTTGATGCCCTTACAAAGAAAATCACCGAAGCAAGCGCCGGCAAAGCCGAAATAACCATTGCCGAAGACATCCGCTTCCTACAAGATGATGATAATAATATAACAATTATATAAAAAGGAAGATGCTTTTAGGTTTATCCTAAAAACACCTTCCTTTATTTTTATTTCTTTATCATCGATCTCTTTCTCATTGTAGAATCCAAAATTTTCTTTCTTATACGAAGCTTAGTCGGTGTAATTTCCAAAAGCTCATCCGTATCAATAAATTCAAGACACTGTTCCAAACTCATTTCCTTTGGAGGAGAAAGCTTAAGCGCATCATCGGATCCCGAAGCACGAGTGTTTGTAAGCTGTTTCTTCTTGCAAACATTAACCTCGATATCTTCTGCTTTACCGGTCTGACCAATAACCATACCCGCATAAACCTTTTCACCCGGTCCTATAAAGAGTGTACCTCTTCCCTGCGCATTGAAAAGACCGTATGTAATAGCCTCTCCCGCTTCAAAAGCAATAAGGCTTCCTTGCTTACGGTAGAACATGTCACCTTTATAAGGAGCATATCCGTCAAAAATAGTATTGATGATACCGTTACCTCTTGTATCTGTCATAAATTCACCACGATATCCGATAAGTCCGCGTGAAGGAATTGAAAACTCAAGACGAGTATAACCACCGTTTGTAGGTGACATGTTTTTAAGCTCACCCTTACGAGCGGAAAGTTTTTCGATAACGGCACCTGTGTATTCTTCAGGAACATCAACATAAGCAAGTTCCATCGGCTCGAGCTTTTTGCCGTTTTCGTCGGTTTTGTAAAGGACTTCCGCCTTACTTACGGAAAATTCATAACCTTCACGACGCATATTCTCTATAAGAACCGAAAGATGAAGTTCTCCACGTCCCGATACTTTGAAACTTTCCGTTGTTTCCGTATCTTCCACGCGAAGACTGACATCTGTGTTTAATTCTCTGTAAAGACGGTCTCTTAAATGACGGGATGTAACATATTTACCTTCCAATCCCGCAAGAGGACTGTCATTAACGTTAAATTGCATGGAAATCGTAGGCTCGGATATCTTTTGGAAAGGAATAGCCACCGGATTTTCCGGTGAGCAAAGTGTATCACCTATGTGGATATCCGTAATACCGCTGATTGCCACGATATCTCCCATGCTTGCTTTCTCAACAGCTACACGGTTAAGACCGTCAAATATAAACAAATTGCTTATTTTAACTTTTTTGTTTTTAGTCTCATCATGAGCATTTACAATAACAACTTCCTGGTTTACGGCCAAAGAACCGTTATCAATTTTACCTACACCTATACGACCCACATATTCGTTGTAGTCGATTGTACTGATAAGTACCTGTGTATCCGCATCCGGATCTCCCTTAGGAGCCGGAATATAGCTTAAAATAGTTTCGAAAAGCGGAATCATGTTAACCGGCTTTTCTTCCATATCCAATGTTGCAACACCTGATTTTGCGGATGCAAAAACAAAAGGACAATCAAGCTGTTCTTCGGATGCGTCCAAATCGATGAAAAGTTCCAAAACTTCGTCTATAACCTCACGAGGACGAGCTTCCGGTCTATCTATTTTATTGATACAAACAATAACCGGGAGATTAAGCTCCAAAGCTTTTTTGAGAACGAATTTAGTCTGAGGCATAGCTCCTTCAAAAGCATCTACCACAAGAACAACACCGTTTACCATCTTAAGTACACGCTCAACCTCTCCACCGAAATCGGCATGTCCCGGCGTATCTATAATATTGATTAAAGTATCTTTATAATGAATAGCAGTGTTTTTCGAAAGAATTGTGATTCCTCTTTCTCTTTCGATATCGTTGGAATCCATTACTCTTTCGGCAACTTCCTGATTTTCTCTGAATGTACCGCTTTGTTTCAAAAGCTCATCAACCAATGTTGTTTTACCGTGGTCAACGTGAGCTATTATGGCTATATTACGAACATCACTGCGTTCTTTAATCATAGTTGTTACCTTCTTTCATATTTCTTAACACAATTTTTCATTCTACACACTTTATAATGAATGTGCAAG
>CACZQX010000097.1 GCA_902783445.1 uncultured Lachnospiraceae bacterium | reverse complement strand
TTTTTCTTACCCTATAAGTAATCAAACAAATCATGGCTGTCACGCCCGCCAAACTTATAATAAGTCCCGGAATAAATCCTTGCGGCACGTATTTCATAAGGATTTCATGATGGCCGGCGCTTAATTCGAAGGACACGAAAGCATTTTTAAATGCGTGGGTGCTCACTTTTTCACCGTCCACATATACGCTCCATCCCGGCTCGTAAGGAATGGATGTTAAAAATACGCCATCATTTTTTACATCAATCGTACCCGAAAGATGAGTATTGTCATAATCGCTTATCTGCCACATTTCATCCGAAAGCTCACTCATTACCGAATCCAAGGCTTCTTCGTTTAATTTTGCGAATTCCGCCGACAAGGCCACAACCTCGGAATCGTTTGAAATCAAAGAAACCGACTGACCGCTTTCAAGCTCTCCAAGATCCAATATATGGGAATGAGTCATGCTGCTTACGGTCTTTGATGTAAGATAAGTTCCGTCCGTGTCGTAATATGTCACAATCACGCTGTCCAAGCTTGTGGAAATATAAGTATAATACCTACCGGACTCGTAAGCCTGCATGGAAACGGAATCTCCCATAAGCCCCGCTTTAACATTTGTAAATATGCTTCCGTAACCCGTTGCCGCAGTTGCAAAAGCATTTTGAACAACAAACGGATTAAGAGCATCCATGTCAACGGAATTTTCCAAGCTGCTTGGCACCATATAGCCCGGAGACAGCCAGTATTTATGCTTGTAGATGTATTTGTCCCCTTCCTGGTCGATAAGGGTGTAAAAATCATCGTCTGTTTTGTCGTTGTCGCTAAGTTGATATTTAACGCTGAGCATGGCTTGAGTAAGAGGTGTGGCGCCGTAAATGGCATAGGCGTTTGCCGATTCTTCCAAGCCCATATCGCCGTAGAACTTGCTTACTCCCGCATTTGCGGTGGAGCTGAAAATCGAAGCTCCCTTGTAGCCAATCCAACTTGCATCGTTTTTGGTACGTCTTTCTTCTTTTTCAATTCTGTAGAAAAGCTCGTCTTCGTAATAATCTGCCTCTTCAATCAAACTTTCTATTTGGGCGTTGTCTCTTAAATAATCCGTTCTTGATACGGTGCCTACGGCGGTTTCGGATGTATTTATCGATGCCTCGATAATGGTTACCACAAATAGAGCATATAAAATCAAATTTTTAAATTTAAACTTCTTTCTGAAGCCGAAACACAAAATGAAATATAAGAATATAAATATCGCACTTACGTATATGATACCTGCATCAAAATCATCCCCCACAAAGAGGTGATCAATAAGCAGCAAGAGGCCTATGGCTCCCGCAAACACCAAGGAAATTTCTTTTTTGGTGTAGGTTCTCAGTCCCACAAATCCCTCGAAGGACATAACAAGTATCAAGAAAATAAATATAAAGGATTCTCTCGCTGCAAGACTGTTCGGGAAATGGCAGCCGTGCCACAAAAAGTCCAAAATATTAAACATAAAGCTTATGAAAATAAACACAAGCAAGGCGATTTTTCCTATCTTTTCCCTTATATCGATTTTTCTGTTCAGGATATAAAGCGGAATGAAGATAAATACCAAAACGCTGGAGTACAAATTCGGCGTATGAGCCTCAAACATCGATACCGGCTCGTTCATGTACATCCTTGAAATACCCGTAAGGGCCGAAAAATACTCTTTTAGGCTTGTAGGAAAACTAATATCCCCGGATGCGGAAAGCTTTAATGTAAAGAAAGCCGGCAAAATCATTACCGCCGCAATTGCCGCCGCAATCAAAGAATAAATCACAAAGAGTTTTATGCGATTTCCCACATCTTTTAGCTTAAGTCCCCTTCTCGTAAAGAGAATAACAAAGAAATAAAGAAGTGAGAAAATGCTTACCATTATTGCAATGTAATAGTTGGAAAAAGCGCAAAGCGCAAGGCTTATGCCATACACAAGGGGCTTTTTCTCTATAATGAGACGCTCTATTCCCATTGCAACAAGTGGAAGGAGCCATAAGCAATCCGCCCACATAAGATTCCAGCTGAATGCGGCCGCATAGCTTGAAAGCGCATAAAATACCGAAAAAGCCGCAATCAATAATTTCTTTGTTTTAAATCTGTTGCTTAAATATACGGAAAATGTAAGTCCGCAAAGACCCATCTTAAAGATGATAAATATGCTCATTGCCTCAATTACATGAGACTCCGTAAAGAACAAAAGGAGCAAATTTAAGGGACTTGCCAGATAATAAGCCGCAAGGCTTACAAAATCCGTTCCCAGACCTATGTTCCAAGAATAAAGGATGCTTCCGTCACCATGCAAAAGCTCCCACAAAGCCTTGTGGAAAGGCGCATATTGGTGATACATGTCGCTCCTTAAATAACACATTTCTCCGAATGGATAAATGTCTTTTGAAATGTATACAATAAGCATTATCAAAACCGGCACAAGAAATGCCACAAAAAAAGCTTTATTATCTTTTAAAAACCCTGTCAGTTTATTTTTCACTTGTCTCTTCCCTATCAATATTAGTAGTTTTTAACACATACATCGGCCTGTTTTT